>JBOGBZ010000065.1:0-19240 GCA_051656485.1 Cellulosilyticaceae bacterium | reverse complement strand
CCCCATCCGACTAGCGTCATCTTAAGGTATTTATAAACTTGCTTACTGCCACCACCATCAGTTGTGACAACGATTAATGCAGGTTTTGCCACCATTTCTTGTCTATGAAATTGATAGGACATACGATCAATAAAGCGCTTGAGTTGAGCGGTCACTTGATAGGCATATACAGGACTTGAAATGATAAAACCATCGCATGAGAAAAGACGTGCTTTGATAGCATTTAGTTCATCGTTTTTGCAAGGGCAGTTTAGTTCACTTTTTTGGAAGCATAGGCCACAACCCTTACAGTCTTCTATCACGTGTTTATTTAAAAAAATATAATCAAATTCAATGGTAGGATTTTTGTGAAGGAGTTGAGATGCTATTTCTTGACAAACTTTATAACTATCTTTTTTTCTGGGGCTTCCAATTAAAATTGCGATTTTCATAGAGATATCCTTTCTGTATCCAATATTGGATAGTTGGTTTATTTTTTATTCCGTACCGTGAGATACGGAATGATTGCTTAGACTATTATTTTAACTCGGCGAAGTCTGTATGTGCGATAAAATCACTGATTTCTTTTACTGATTCCAGGGTCTCATCAATATTGTCAAGAAGTGTCATGTGCCAGTTGATTTGTAATAAGATACTTGACTGCATCATATGTAAAGTAGCTTTTTCAACTGTAGAGGCATGCACTTTTTCTAAAGACCAGCCTTCGATTTCTTGTTGTTTCTTTTGTAGAACCTTAAGATGCTCTTCAATCGTTAGGATAAGTTCAGGCTTAGTGATACTTGCAAAAATAGGATAGATTAGAAATTTATCGCAGCTTACCTGAGCAAGAGGTTTTTGAAGCTCAGAAAGTGCCAAATCTTTGAGTTGCGCTTTACCTTTTTCAGTAATGGCATAAATACGCTTTGTTTTTTCACCCGTACCTAGTTTTTCGGTTAGCTCAATAAGTCCCTTGCGTTCAAGTTGATTCATGGCATAGTAAATTGAGCCAGATTGGATATTGTTCCATCTATTCATAGCATTCAACTGAATAAATTTTTGAATCTCATAGCCATGAGTAGGTTTGATATTTAGAAAATATAAAATAAGTAGTTGAGTCATATAAAATTCCTTTCTATGAAGTAGTCGGTAAGATTAAAACAAGTATATATCCAATGTTGGATAGTGTCAATGAAAATTATTATGGACTGGTTTTATGAAAAAGCTACCACGCTATACAAATTTCCCCTGTTTTTGTAGTATAATGGTAGATATCGATTAAGACAGCTGGAGGAATAGCATGAATATAGAAGCAAGGAGTGTGATGGATCAATTTGGTGAGCGTATGAAACGGCTTGCTATCTATGAGCCTTTACACCGTTTGGATAGAAAAAAAGGTAAAGACCGAAGTGGCAAAGAGATCCCTTACTATGAACTAGGGATGCTTACGTTACTTTTCTTCTTTGAAAATATGATTATGCGCCAAAAGACAAGTGGCGTGAGAGAGCTGGCGATCTTCTTGCAGGAGGTGTGTCAGGAAAAGATTGACCTAGAGGGGAGTGGTTTTGAAGACTTGGCAAGGGAAATCACAGAAGTCTACAGACCGTCTAATGGTAAGCGTAATAGCAGAACGTTTTACAACTGGGAGACTGGTCAAGATGAGACTGTTTACTACTCTATCTTAAAGGCGGCAAGGTCCGACTTGAAATCCAATGTACAATACTATACGTTAGACGAGCAGGGGCTAGAGCTTATCTTCTCTACAAGAGAATACTTCAGCGAATTTCAAATTTCCATCAATCAGCTACTCCTTCGCAAGCAGTTGGAGAAAGGTGAGTTTGTAGGTTCTCTTAGACAGCTAGATGAGATGAGTTTAGCTGCCGAGACACTGACTGAGCGTCTGGAGAAAATCAAAAATGAAGTAAGTCGTAGTATTGTTTCAGAAGAGACGTACACAAGGTACAAAAAGCTGATAGAAGATATCAATTTACGCCTGGTACGGGAAAATGAAGAGTTTGAAGAACTCCATGAGTTTGTAAGGCTTACAAAAGATAGCCTTAAGTATCAGTTAGATAATGCAAAAGACAAAAAAGCGTATGACTTAATCCTCAAAATTGATAACCGTCTGGAAGAAGTACACCACGAGCATAGTCGGCTACTTCAAGAAAGCATTAGCTTAAGAACCCATGCCCTAGATGCGGCACAGCAAGCCTTGTACTATATCGGCATCGATAGCTTTAACTTTGAGCAAGAAATCGTTGATGCACTGATGGGCAGACCGATGCCGCTTCACACAAGTAGTACCTTTATGGAGCCTTTCTTAAGTCTAGAGCGCGCCAAAGTGTGGCATCCACTGAGCGTCTTTTATAAACAACGCATCGAGCGCGTAGGCGAAGAAGACAAAGGACGTGCCTTTGTGGAAGGGGCTACAGAAGAGGAAGTAAGAAAGAGCAAATCAAGTCTTGGAGAATTCTTCAAAGAGGTGATGACCTGCCTGATGCCACTATTTGAAGAGCAGGCGGTAGTGACCTTAGAAGAAGTATGTGACTATGTAGAAGCCAACCGTCCAGAGTGGCTAGAGAGAAGACTCTTCTATGACCTATGGATCATTCTCCATCAAAAGTCACCGCTTACTTTTGAAGCCTTAGATGAAGACAGTGTTATGAGTGGCGTGAAGGAAGCGCTAGGCGGCATCACAGACCGTATCAAAGTAGTGGAATATAGTGGCACTGTGCAAAAAGTACCACGATTTGAAATACAAAATATGTTAATAGACATCACAATGGAACGACAAGAAGGTGAATCACATGAACTATAAAAATGAAGAAATATTAGAAGCTTATAAGCTCTACAGCAAGCTGGCAGTAGAAGGTTCGAGACCTTTAGGCGACATGCGTGCGTACACAAGAGAAGAAAGTATCGAAGAACTGATGAACCAGTTTGCCACACAAGACAATGCAACCATTATCATTGCAGGAGAAGAAGTATACTTGGTGCCTATAGCCAACAACTCGCCTTTCCATATGAATAACGAGACCATCAAGAAGCTTTATCTTCCCAATAATGCCACGAACTTAGATATTTATCTGATGTATGTAGCAACCATTATCCTACTTGGGGAATTCTACAACAGCTATCAGACCAAAGAGCCAACGAGAGTTTTCATCACCATGGAAGAGTGGTTAGATGCCCTCAATACACGTATGGATACCCTCTCTCAAATGGATAAGGAAACCCTTCAAAAAGTCGAAGAAGAACAAGAATACAATTGGCTAAAAATCTTAGACAAGTGGTTAGCACTAGATGACGTTAAAGAAAAGTCAAAGAAAGTCACAGGGGTTACATTAAGTCGTGTCAGCTTCCTGAATATGACGAAGCAGTTTTTAGAAAAGCAAGGCATGATTAAGGATATCGGCAATGACGAAATCGAGATCACCGAGAAGACAAAGGTGATTATCGAACGCTACTATATGGACTATGAGTACAACAGAGGATTATTAGATTTTATTTATCAGTATAGCTAGAAAAGAGGACACAATGTATGGCATCAATTTCTAAAATCAGATACACAAACGTCATTTATGAAAATGGCGGCAAGCGTTACAATGACGAAGTATTCACCTGTGCAGGACACAATACAGCAATCCTTCTGGAAAACGGTGGGGGAAAGACTGTCTTTATCCAAGCAGCCCTTCAAGCCGTATTACCACACACAGACTTAGGGGAGCGTAAGGCGAAGGAAACCTTTGTACTAGAAGGCAATGCAGCACATATTGCCATCGAATGGATTATTAGCGACAAACCAAGACGCTATGCACTGACAGCCGTTACCCTTTATACCCAAAACAATGAATTAAGGTCGTATAAGTACGCTTATGAATACGGCGTAGAAGACAAGGATACCATTGAGACGTTACCTTTCACACGGGAAGAAGGGGAAGGGACACGTGGGGCGACACGTGTAGAGATGCAGGAATACTACCAACGTATGGCGAGAGAGCATATGGCGGCAAAGACTTTTGCGACCACCAAGGATTTCCATCGCTATATCGAAGACACTTTCAAGATCATTCCAGAAGAATGGCGTAGTATCACCGTCATCAATGGCGGCGAAGGCTCGGTAGAAGCCTTCTTCGATGGATGTAAGACCACACAAGACTTAGTAGAGAAACTTCTACTACCAACAGTGGAACAAGGGCTTGTAGGACGTGGGGCAGAGGCTTTTGCAGGGACATTTGAAAGTCAAAGAGAACACTTCAACAAGCACAAGCAACTGGAGCGCAGTATCAAAGAAAGTGAAAAAATTAAAGCGGAAATCGAAGCTTATGTCACAGGTTTCAGTAAGTACAATGCAAAAGTCAGAGACTACGAAGCGAAGAAAGAAGAAGCCAAGGCAATGTGGCAACTCATTCTTAAAAAAGAAGAAGAGACAAAAGAAAAGCTGCAAGGCTTCGAGCATGATAAAAGAGAAGTCGATACCAAGAAGAAAAGTCTGCATAAAGAGCTGGCATTCGTTGATGTACGCGAAGCCAAGGAAGCCTTAAAAGAAGCCGAGTCAAGCTTTGAAAAAGAAGATGTCATCTACCAAGAAGCCAAAGAAAAAAGAGAAGATAAAGAAAGAAGACGTCATATTCTCAAACTTTCTAGATTCCAAAATACCATGAATGAAGCAAAGGCGAAGATCAAGCTTTATGAAGAAGAGCTGGCACGTCTCGATGAAGATACAGAGGTAGAAAGCTTACGCGAAGACTTAGAAGAAAACAGTGGGCAAATCAAAGGCTACTTTGTGGAGCAGCTACAACTTATCGAACAAGAGATGGCACATTGTGAGAGAGAAAAAGACAACCATCACGAAGAAGCTAAAGCGCTCCAAAGAGAAAAACAAGTGCTAGAAGATAAGCTTCAAAAGCTTCGAGGCGATAGAAGTAAACTCATAGGAAAACTAGAGCATCAAGAAAAGCAAATGAACCATATCAAAATGATGCTTGTAGCTGGTGGGGCACATGAAGATATCGAAGGTGAGACCAAAAGATGGCATAGCAGATTAGAAGCGATAGAGACTAATACTTATAAGCTGACACAAAGTCTGAGAACCCTTGAAGAACGTCAACTTACACTAAATAAAACAGTGGAGGACACCACAAAAGCGTACAATCAAGTACTAAGCGAGTCCACCCGTGTGGCTATGGAACTTAAGCAACTCGAAGATGCACACCAAAAGCTTCTAGGTGAACTTAAGGAAGTGCTACCAGTCTTTAGTCAACTATCGTCTATTTATCTCAAGCCACAGCAGATTATCACAGCTATCGAGGAGCAAGTGGAGAAGCTAGGCAGAGAAAAAGAAGAAGCACTTCTCCTGGAGAGACGTCATGCCCATTTCCTTGAGAACTATGAGACGAGAGATTACTTTACCGTGGAGCCACTCCTTGAAATATGGGTAGAGCAGTGGATGAATCAGTTTAGTTTTATACAGACAGGTACAGCGTTTGTAGCAAGTATAGAAGATAAAGAACTCAGACAAAAAGTGTACAATCAGCCAAAGTGGGCACAGCTTGTAGTCGTAGCAGATGGTAGTGAAGAAACCCTTAGAGCACTTCTACAAGACCGAGTAGGCAAGCTGACTTATCCAGTAGGCGTCGTAAGCCTTACAGAAGCACAGAAAATGCTGACAGAAGAATCGGTAGAGACCCTCATCTACCCAACATCTTGGCGTGAGCATATGCAAGCAGAGCTTTTTGAACTGCATAAAAAAGAAGCAGGTAAAGCCGTAGAAGCAGCCATGACCTACCGTAAGCAAAAGGAAAAAGCCTTAAGTGAGATGGAGCAAATGTTAGATAAGGTGACCACTTTCCTAGAGATGTACTCCCACGAAAAGCATGCGCGTATCCGTGAGGCAAGTGACCGTCTAAAAAGCCAAGAAGCAGAGTTTATCCGTACCATAGAAGAGGCGAAAATGACGCTTCAGCAAGACCAAAAGGAAATGAAGCTGACAGGTGAAACACTCAGAAAAGAAGCAGAAGAGAAGAATGCGCTACACAGTACGATGGAAAAAGCGAATCAGTACCTAAGCCTTCTAAGTGAATGTACCAACGAAGAAAATCGTATCAGTAGCCTTCAAGAATTAATCAAAGAAGACGAAGGCGTACTGAGCAAAGTACTCTATACCCTTCGCAATGTGACAGAAGCCCTAGAAGAAGCGAAAGAAAGCTACAATGCCTTAAGAAGTAGTCAGATGCGTCTCACAGATGATGTGCTTTACCAAGAGGTAAAAGACGAGAAAGCTATCTACACAAGTGAAGACATCACCTATCTAAGAGACAAAAGAGAGCAGCTGAGAGACACCTTAGCAAACAAGCAAAAAGGTCGTAGTGAGATGACGAACCTCCTTAAGCACAACCAAAAGGTGTATGAGGAAAATGAAAGAAGTTTCTATCAAGAAGCGGCAGAAAGAGAAGACGATCTGGGTGAACTTCCAGTATACCGCGAAGCCTATGGCGACGAGATGGACCGTCTGGCAGAAGAACTGATGGAGCTCAAAAGACTACTGGACACACAGGATGCCAAAGTCAAAGCACACAAGACAGACTTCGATAAAAAAGAGCATGACTACCACAATAAAAAAGAAACCTACGAAGCAAACTATGGCACCGTAGGGGACTGGGAAAATGAAACCGTACCAGATAAGGAACGCTTACAGAAAACACAAAACGAACTGCTAGAAAAAGAAAAGTACCTCACCAAGCAAACCGCAGGACTTGAGCGCGAGCTGAAGTTTATCTTGGATAACAAGCAGCAGATGGACAAAAAAGACGAGCTCTTTGGTTACTGTGCACCAGAGGTAAAAGTAGGTGCTTTAGATGACTCTGTAGAGAAAGAGTTTATGTACGAACTTAAAGTACGTGTGATGGTAAGTGGTCTGCTGGAAGCTTTAGCGGGGCTGAAGCAAGAAGTAGAGGTAGGCAAGAAAGGGATCGAAGATAGACAACTAGACTTCAAACTCTTCTGCCAAAGAGAGATTCGAGATAGTAAGCTTCGCAACATGGCAGTACAAGGCATCACTCAAAAGCAAGACTACGAGGCACTCGCGGTATGGAAGGAAAATATCGTCGAGCGTATCAATCATACACTGACGATCCTAGAGAGAGACCTTGTGGACCAAGACCAGCAGATTTCTCAGTTTATTATCCACCTTTATGCTTACTTAAGAACAGTGGCGGGTGAACTCACAGAGATTCCAAAGAATACCCGTGTCAACACAGAGGAAGGTTGGAAGAGCATCTATGAGTTCACCATCCCAACATGGCAAGAAGATAGTGGGAAAGAGAAAATTCGTAACCATATCTATAGCTTGCTAGATGATATCGAAGGCGATAGCTTCC
This sequence comes from Cellulosilyticaceae bacterium, assembly GCA_051656485.1. GTDB lineage: Bacteria > Bacillota > Clostridia > Lachnospirales > Cellulosilyticaceae > JBOFDK01. Next base: position 11,885 of record JBOGBZ010000065.1, on the reverse strand, counting down.
TAGACGATACAGGGAAAGAAGACCCAGCAAAGATTAAGAAATACATCAAAGAGCAGTTCAAACTGAAGAATCTTCTAAAGGTCGTGATGGGGAATGAAAACATCCGTGTCAGATGCCGTAAGGTGAGCAATATGAGTGACATTAGTAGCCAGAAGTATGCATGGGAGACCTCTAACAAATGGTCAGGAGGCGAGAAGTGGAGTAAGAATATGGCACTGTATCTCGGGATTCTCAACTACCTAGCAGAGAAGAAGCAGAACCTTCAAAATGATGACCAAAAAGTAAGTCGTGCAGTTATCTTAGACAATCCATTCGGTAAAGCATCTAGTGGACACGTCTTAGAGCCAGTATTCTTTATCGCCAAGCAGCTGGGCTTCCAGATCATCGCCCTTACAGCCCACTCAGAAGGGGACTTCATCAGACGCTACTTCCCTATCGTGTATAGCTGTAAGCTTAGAAGTACCCTAGACCAAAGGACTTCTATCTTTACCAAGGAGCAAGAGATTAAGAAAGCCTACTTTATGGACAATGACCCAGTAGCACTGAGTATACTAGGAAGTAATCAACTAAGTTTATTTGCATAGAGAATAAGAGGATATAAAGAGCAAGTTTGACATATTAATACTGAAAAGGAATGAATGCGTATGTATTTGACAGAATTAGAATGGCGGGGCTGGTATTTTTATATGGAAGAAGACAAGCAGGTCTTTGGAAAGACAAAGGTTATTGCAGAAAAAGACGATGTGGAAGAGATATTTTATACATCAGCAGATTACTTGAGTGAAGCATTATGTGAAGCGTGGTATGAAGAACATCTGTATATCTATGGTTAATAAATGTTTAAAAAAAATACAACTTTATGTCACATTTTGCTTTACAAGTATAGATTTATGTTATATAGTGTACGTAAGATAACAATTAAATAAGAAGTAGATAGAGGTTGCGGTTTTTAAAAGTAGACTTGTGGAGTTAAGCACGTTGATACAAGTTGAAAGGAGAAGTCGCCGAAGCGTATAGTCGATGCTTTAAGGCTATAACGTTGGGGTTATGTAGAATATACATAACACTGTCACAAAGTAATTTGTGGGGAGCTATCACGAAAGTCAATTTGTTAAGTAGGAGCGGCAGCCTGAGTATGAAGGTATGTGCTCTATCGGAGATAAAAAAGTCTTGAGTGATCTGCTCGAGGCTTTTTTTGTTATTAAAAAAATCATACACTCTGAAAAAGGGGAAGGGAGACACACATGGAAGCAATTGATGTTGGATTATTATCGATATTACCACCGATTATAGCAATCGTACTAGCATTAGTAACAAAAGAAGTTATATCTTCTTTAATCGTGGGGATTTTATCAGGAACACTTATTTATGCATTTAACACAGGAGGCGGCGTTGTCAAAGCAATCGATGTCACATTTACATTGATGGCAGAAAAGCTAGGTGCTAATGCATCCATTATCTTGTTCTTAGGATTCTTAGGCGCACTTGTAGCAGTCATTACAATGGCAGGTGGTTCAAGAGCTTATGGGGAATGGGCAGGAAACAAAATCAAATCTAAAAAAGGCGCACAACTTGGTACATCAGCACTTGGCGCACTTATCTTCATAGATGACTACTTTAACTGTTTAACAATTGGTACAGTTATGAGACCAGTAGCAGACAAGCACGGTATCTCTCGTGCAAAACTAGCGTACATAATCGATGCGACAGCAGCACCAATCTGTATCATCGCACCAATCTCATCTTGGGCAGCATCAGTTATTTCACAAATGAGCGGACTCGATGTGAATGGTGTACCACTTAATGGGATGGAAACATTCATGGCGACTATTCCATTTAACCTTTATGCGATTCTTACACTTATTATGGTTGTGGTACTTTGTGCAACCAATATCGAGTTTGGACCAATGGCGAAGTTCGAGCAAGCAGCAAGAGAAGGTAAAGAAGAAAAAGGGATGACTTCAGGAGATGATGATGAACTTTCTCGTATGAAGATTTCAGAAAAAGGTAAAGTATTTGACCTTATCATTCCAATTCTTGCACTTATTATCTTTGCAGTATTTGCAATGCTTTATGTAGGTGGCTTCTTCGAAGGTGGCATGACTATCGCTGAAGGCTTTGGTAATACAGATGCAGGTCCAGCATTAGCACTTGCAGGCTTTGGTGCACTTGTTGTAGCATTCGTATTATTCGTACCACGTAAAGTTGTATCTTTCAAAGACTTTATGGAAGGCATCGGTACAGGGGTTAAGTCAATGGTAGGTGCATTCATCATCCTTACACTTGCATGGACGATTAGTGGGGTATGTAGAGACTTACTCAATACTGGAGAGTATGTAGGTGGACTTGTAGCAGATTCAAGCATGGCGCCAGCATTTATTCCAGCGATCGTCTTTGTCGTAGCAGGTTTCTTAGCATTTGCAATGGGTACATCTTGGGGGACATTCGGTATCCTCATTCCTATCGTTACAATGATTTGTGCAGCAGTAGCGCCACAACTTGTAACAGTAACATTAGCAGCAACACTTGCAGGTGCAGTATTTGGTGACCACTGTTCACCAATCTCAGATACAACCATTCTTTCTTCTACAGGAGCTGGATGTAATCATATCGAACACGTTGCATCTCAGATTCCATACACTTTAGTTGTAGCAGCATGCTGTGTGGTAGGTTATGTTATCGCAGGTTTCACAGCAAATGTATGGCTTACACTTAGTAGCTCAGTTGCTTTATTGCTTGCAGTACTCTTTGTACTTAACCAATGGGCTAAAAAGAAACAAGCTAAGTAGTAGGACACAGTAAAAGAAAATAAAAGTACAAACAACCGCTGAGGGAGCATGATTAACCCTTGGCGGTTTTCTTATGTGTAAGAGGCTTTATCTAAGAGAAAATGTAGTCTATAATGAAAGAAAGCAAGAGAAGAGGAGACAATAAAATGTTTTTTAAAGATGACAATACGTACAATGACATGAGAAAAGCAGCTACGATGCAGTGGCTCACCGATTTACTAGAAAGTGAAGATGTGGTGAACAAAAATTCAGCGAAGGTAGCCCTCGAGCATATCGCATACTTGGAGAAGCAGATACAGGCATTAGAAGATAAGAACGCCCTTAAAGATAGATTCTTAAAGCAGTTAAAAGCTAAGCAAATGAATAAGTAGGCGCAGCGACTTGGATGGCGATGCGTGTCAGATAATCATCAGGATTAGGGGAGCTTAGGTGATCAAGTAACGTCTCCTCATAGCTAGCCCCACAGATTGTCAGGTGATGCGCGTCAATAAAGTGAAGGAGGCGTTCATACGCCCTAGGGCTTGTGTCATAGTTACCTTGATTATAACCTACCACATAGTAGCCACTTGGTTTCACAAAAGCAAAAGGTGTATCGTGGTAGGTATTTGTCTTTGTGAAAAGATAATTAAGGGATGTGAACTTCTTATCCTTTAGATGTTCTTTAGAGACGATAGCCCCTACGGGATGGCCATCTTCAATGTGATGCTGGATACAATACTTAAAGTGATCAGCAACCACCTGAAAGAAAGAGTGATCATCATAGGCGGTAATAGGCGAACTAAGGGTGAGGTACTCTTCAGGTGACTCAACAAGGGTAATAGTAGAAGGATCTAAAGATAAGGCAGCTTCAGTTGTGGTGGTGACGGTTTCTAATAGTTGCTCCATATGCTGGAGCTTTTTTATATGAGTTTTAAGTTTTTGTTTTTCGGCGGTTAATTGCGCTACTAAAAGAGCAGGGTTACGCTCATTAATAAAAACTTTGATTTCTTTAAGGGGCATACCGATCTCTTTAAGGATAGAAATGATACTAAAGGTATCGTACTGATGATACGAATAGTAGCGGTAACCATTGGTATCGACATAGTAAGGTTTGAAGAGATTGATTTCATCATAATAAAAAAGCGTCTTTTTATGTACATTAAAGAGCTTCGCAAATTCATTGGTTTTTAAAAGGGGTGTTGTAGGTGTTGGCATAATAAATCTCCTCTTGACTATCCAGTTACGGGATACTTTATAGTTATCATAGTAAAAAAGATAGAAAAAAGCAAGGAGAAAGCGAATGGAACAAGGACTAGAGAAACAATTTAGTAGGTGGGAACTAGGAAAGTTTGTATTACCGACGGTATTGATGATGATGTTTATGTCCCTTTATACGGTGGTGGATGGTATCTTTGTCTCCCGTTTAGTGGGTTCAAATGCCCTGTCAGCCATTAATATTACAATGCCTGTGACAAGTGTTGTTTATGGTGTGGTCATTATGTTTGCCACAGGAGGATGTGCCATTGTAGCGACTCATTTAGGTGAAGGAGAGAAGGAAAAAGCAAGGGGGAGATTCTCATTTATTGTATACGTCGTAGCTGGTGTAGGATGTGCGATTGGTGGCATTGGAGTATTCTTTGTAGAACCCATCAATACATTGCTTGGGGCATCAGATGCAATCATGGGGTATGCCAATGATTATCTCCGCATTATCCTTCTCTTTACGCCTATTACAATGGTGAAAGTTTTATTTGAGTATTTTGTAGTAGCAGAAGGTAAGCCGATGCTAGGGTTTGGGTTAAGTCTAGTAGGTGGTATCATTAATATGGTTTTGGACTATGTGTTGATAGGTCCACTTGGTATGGGCATAGCAGGTGCTGCATGGGGAACGGTTATTGGACAGCTGGTGCCACTCATTATTGCAGGGTTTTTCTTTATGAGAAAGAAGAATAATCTTTACCTTACAAAGCCAGATAGGGACTTGAAAGTATTGAAAGATGCTATGGCCAACGGTTCATCAGAAATGGTCACGAACTTAGCCAGTGGGGTCATCACCTTTTTCTTTAATATCACGATGATGAAACTGCTAGGGGAAGACGGAGTAGCAGCGGTAACAGTGGTACTTTATGCCCACTTCTTACTGACAGCAGGCTACTTAGGCTTTACCTCAGGTGTAGCACCTGTTATTAGCTTTAAGTATGGCAATAACGATCAAACGCAGCTACGAAAGATTATTCGTTATTGCTATCAATTCGTATTGGGCGCATCAATCATGACATTGGTGGTGAGTTATATGATTGCACCACAGATTGTGAGTGCTTTTGTGGATAAGGGAACGGCGGTTTATGATATAGCAGTAGAAGGCTTTAGCATTTTTGCCATTGGCTTTTTATTTACAGGGATTAATACTTTGGCATCAGGTATGTTTACTGCATTTTCCAATGGCAAGTTATCTGCATTTATTTCTGCCCTAAGAACTTTTGTATTGGTCATAGGTGCATTATGTATTTTACCAAGAGTGCTAGGGGTTGCGGGGGTATGGCTAGCGATTCCAGTGGCAGAATTATTAACTTGTATGGTAAGTATTTATCTCATCTATAAATACAAAAAGGTTTATCATTATCAATAAATCAAAAGTAACTGAAAAGAAATCCATCAACTCAGAAGAAACATACAGGGTTGGTGGATTTGTCTGATTAGTGTGATATAATCATGGGGAGGGGGGAGTAGCATGCAGCCACAACAAATCGTAAAAAGATTTTCGATGTTGTATATTATTAATGTTATAGGGGGCGCTTTCTTTAATAACGTCTATATTTTGTTTATGAGTACGACCAAAGGGTTTTCGGATCAACAAATCAGTTGGATTATGGGGATTATTCCGATTATCACCTTTCCAGCCATGTTTTGGTGGGGAAAATTTCTAGATAAAAATAAAAAACTCATGGGTTCAGCTTGGATTATCACACTCTTTAATGGTGTAGCCATTGCACTACTCTACTGGACCAAACAGTATTATTTATTTTTCGCCATAGCACTTATACGAACTTTTGTTTTACAACCGATGGGAAGTATTTGTGAAGAATACATGATTACAACGACACAAAAAGCACATATACCTTATGGGAAAGTAAGACGCTTTGGCACATTAGGGGTAGGGATAGCGGGGCTTGTAGCGCCTGTTATTATCGGCTTTTTAGGCATAGGAGGAATGATCCTTATAGGAGGGATTATCGTTTTTCTAAGTGCGTTCTTATTCAAGACACAGCCAGAAGTCAATATGGAGCATAAAGAAGAAGCTAAAGAAGATGCAAAAGTAGGCTCTACGATGGAGCTACTAAAAAATAAGGAATTTCTAAAAGTATTGGCAATCGTTACCTTGTCATACGGAGCCCTTAATTCAGCAGCTATCTACGGCAATCAGATGATTCTCTTAAAGATGGCATGTCCAGAGATGATCATCGTATCCTTGCCAGTCTTACTGATGATTATAGAGATTGGTGTGCTTGGTATTTCTCACAAAATAAAAGTAGAAGAACTGCCTTATCGGGCCATGTTTATAGGTATGGTGATTATGTGTATAAGGTGGATTATCTTAGCTTTATCAAGCAACTATATGTGGGTTATTTTTAGTGCCCTTTTAAATGGTGTCATTGTAGGGATTACACTACCTGCTCAAAATTATCTGATTGCACAGGTGGTACCAGAAAGACAAAGGTCTACAGCTTATTTATTATCAGTAGTCATTCAAATGTCTGTGATACCGGGAATCATTAATTTAATAATAGGCGCATTATTGCCAACGGTAGGCATCAGTATATTTGGTATAAGTTATCTACTGGTAACCATCATGGCAATGCTATGTTTACAGTTTAAGATAAAGAATCAGAAGATAAGTGAAGAGCTATCCCAATAGTAGTAGCGGGGTAGTTCTTTTTTTGTGCATATAAAAAGATAGACATAGGAAGTATAAAAAGATAAAATAGCTGGAAGAAGGACCTGCAAAAAGGTATAGAAGGAGGCAGCAGATGAAACCAGTTCATGTACGACTGAAAGCATATTATAAAATGACCAATGATGTGGAGCAAAATCTGATTAACTATATCCTTAAGAATGCTGAAGAAGTAGTAAAAATGAGTATCCATGACTTAGCAAAAGAAACGTATACGTCGGCAGCTACCATCGTAAGATTTTGTAGAAAACTTGACTTTGAAGGCTTTAAGGAATTTAAAAAAAGTTTGATGATAGAGCTCACTATGCAAAATAAAGTAGGTAAAGTGGCAGAGCAAGAGATTACCTCCGAAGATGGTATTGAAGAGCTTATTGATAAAATTATCTATAAACATATGATGAGTATTGAGGAAACAAAAACACTGATGGAGCCTATGGTTTTTGACCAGTGCATAAGTCTTATGGAAGAAGCCAGGACTATTTATCTCTTTGCCATAGGGTCTTCGTTTTTAGTAGCAAAGGATTTGCAACAAAAGCTTATGCGTATCAATAAGCCTTGTGTATGCTTCGAAGATTTGCATATGCAGTATCTACAGGCACGTAATATGGCAGCAGATGATTTGGCAATCTTTATCTCCTATTCAGGAGAGACAAAAGAAATTATTCACTGTGCAGAAAGACTTCAGCAAAGTGGTACAACGACCATTTCTATATCGAGGTTTGGCGGCTCTACATTAGAGGGTATGTGTGAATATAACCTTTATGTCACAGCCAATGAACCACTAGAAAGAAGTGGAGCTATGACTTCAAGAATCGCACAACTATGTGTCATTGATATGCTTTATATTGCATATGTCCATCGCTATGCCGAAAAAGCTTTTAAAAATATTCAGCGTACACAACTCACAAAACTTGAAAAGGAGAAGACACAATGAAACAAAGGACATTAGGTTTTTCAGCCTATCTATCCCATTTTGAAGAACAAAAACCATTTCTTATGCAATTTGCCCATGAGGGGCGTCTTGTTTTTATATCACTGCATATACCAGAAGAAATAGGTGAAACTTTTACAGCAAAAGCACAAGAGATGATCGGGTGGCTTAAAACTTATGGATTTAAAATTGTAGGAGATATTTCAAAGCGTACACTTACTCAATTTGGGTGTCATAGTATTGTAGAACTAGCGGAGCAACTAGAGCTGTCGATGCTTCGTATTGACTATGGTTTTGAGGTGGATGAAATCATAGAAGCTGGCAAAAAATATCCCCTTGCGTTTAATGCATCCACAGTAGCCGGTGAAGATGCAGAAAAGATAAAAGTACAGGCAAAGCAAATAGTAGCTATTCATAATTTCTACCCGAGGGAGTACACAGGCTTATCAGAACGCCAGTTTGGTGTGATGAATCAAGAACTTAGGGCAAAAGGTGTTGGTGTGATGGCATTTATACCATGCATGGAAAAAAGTAGAGGACCTGTGTATGCAGGACTACCAACCCTTGAGCATCAGCGTATGAAAAATGCCTATGTGAATTTTATGGAACTCATACAAAGAGATGACTTAGACGGTGTGATATTAGGAGACTTAGGGGTGAGACAAGAAGATGCTGATTTGATACGTAAGTATGAAAAAGAAAAAGTGATAAGTATACCAGTCTGCTTCGAACCACCTTACGAGTATTTGTACAATCAGACTTATACAATCCGAGTGGATTCACCAGATAGACTCCTTAGACTTCAGGAATCAAGAGAATTTGCCACACCAGGTGAGAAAATCATACCTTACCAGTGCAAAGAGAGAAAAAGAGGTGTGATTACCTGTGATAATGAACGCTATGGGAGATATTCAGGAGAGATGCAACTCTTAAAAGAAGCACTACCTATGGACTCACGCGTAAACGTGATAGGGACCATAGGTGAGGCGTATATGGAATTAGTTGATTTTGTGCCAAATGGCTATAAAATATGTTTTGCGAAAAATAAATAGCTGAAAAGTGCATAAAAACGTATCGCAAAATCAAAGATGTATATATAAATTTCATAAAACAATACGTATAACTTATGTTTGTGCCCTATCTTGAAACTTTGTTTCAAGATAGGGTTATTTTGTTGAAATAATATTCCGGGTGGTCTACAATAGGCTTATCAACCACATAGAACAGGAGAACACGAAATGATAGAACTTAAATCTATGGTGACAGAGACAAGAAATCCAAAAACATTAGAATTAGATGCCATGAGCACACAAGATATATTAAAAGTTATGAATGAGGAAGACCAAGGGGTGCCAAAAGCTGTAGCTAACGAGTTACCTCATATTGAAAAAGCAATTGAACTTATTGTAGCGGCTTTTGAAAAAGGTGGAAGACTTATCTATACAGGAGCAGGTACAAGTGGTCGTATCGGTTTACTTGATGCAGTAGAGTGCCCACCAACATTTGGGACAAAGCCAGAGCAAGTAGTTGGTCTTATTGCAGGTGGTGAGAAAGCCTTTATCAAAGCGGTAGAAGGTGCAGAAGATAGTGAAGAGCTTGGTGTAGCAGACTTAAAAGCAATCAATCTTACAGATAAAGATGTTGTAGTAGGTATTGCAGCAAGTGGACGCACACCTTATGTTATTGCAGGGCTTAACTATGCCGCAGAAGTAGGCGCAAGTACAGTTGCAGTAGCATGTAACAAAAATTCTGGGGTAGGGAAAGCGGCACAAGTAGCCATAGAAGTTGTACCTGGACCAGAAGTACTTACAGGTTCTACAAGACTTAAGTCAGGAACATCACAAAAATTAGTGGTTAACATGCTTTCGACAGTATCCATGATCCGTGTAGGAAAAGTATACAAAAACCTAATGGTAGATGTGCAACAAACAAATGAAAAATTAAGAGTAAGAGCACAAAATATCGTCATGGAAGCAACAGGATGCGAAAGAGAAGTAGCACAAGCTCACTTAGAACAAGCAGAAGGCAGTGTTAAGCTTGCTATTACAATGATTTTACTAAACACAACTAAAGAAGATGCTCTAGAGAAGTTGGCACAAGCGAGTGGACATATCAGAGCAGCAATCACACGATAAAACTTTAATGAATGAGAAGGGGTAGATACTATGAGTAATAATGAAATATTAGCTAGAATAGTAGAACAACTTGGTGGGAAATCAAATATTGCAACAGTAGAAAACTGTATGACAAGACTTCGTTTAGAAGTAAAAGATGCTTCCAAAGTAAATGTAGAAGCACTTAAAAAAGTAACTGGAGTACTAGGTTACGTAGAAGAAGGTACTTCTAAACAAGTTATAGTAGGGCCAGGTAAGGCGAAAAAACTTGCAGACTTATTAAAAGAAGAAATGAAACAATCAGGCACTACACAGACAGCTACTAAAGAGCAAACAGTAGGCGACTGGGAAAGTAATAAAGCTTCTTTAAAGGGCAACCAAAAGAAAAGCAAGTTTAAAGATTCTTTAAAAGTAATTGGTGAAATCTTTATTCCATTACTACCAGCTATTATGGCAGCAGGTATCTTAAATGGTTTTGCAGGGCTTATTGCTAACTTACAGACCGCAGGTACTTTAGATGTGAATACAATGTGGGAGACGATTCGTCTACTCTTTACATTAATTGGTGGTGGCTTCTTAAGTTACTTTGCAATCTTCACAGGTATCAATGCAGCAAAACAATTTGGTGCAACACCAGCACTTGGTGGTATGCTTGGTGCGATGAGTATTATGCCAGGGATTGATGAACTTTCAAAGCTATTTGGTTTATTCGACGAAGCATCTCCTCTTAACTCTATTTTAAGAAATGGTAAGGGCGGTATTATCGGTGTAATCATCGGTGTATTCATCCTTGCAAAAGTTGAAAAAGCAGTAAGAAAACATGTACCAGATGTACTTGATTTAATTGTAACACCGATTGTCACATTACTTGTAACGACAATTATCTTTGTATTTGCTATTATGCCAGCATCAGGGATTTTATCAGATGTATTAGTAGCAGGGCTTAATACACTTGTGAACTCTACAAATCCAGTAGTAAGTATTCTTTCAGGATTTATTCTGGCAGCTTTATTCTTACCAATGGTACTTTTAGGCTTACATCATGGTCTTATCCCAATCTATGCAATACAGCTTGAGCAAATGGGCGGCGTATCATTATTCCCAGTACTTGCGATGGCAGGAGCTGGACAAGTAGGTGCAGCTATTGCAATCTATATCAAAGCAAAACGTCTTGGAAAAGGTGGTCTTCAACAAATTATTGCAGGTGCACTTCCAGCAGGTATTTTAGGTATTGGTGAACCACTTATCTACGGTGTCACATTACCACTTGGTAAACCATTTATCACAGCAGGTATCGGAGCAGGATTCGGTGGCGCGTATGTGATGATGACAAACGTTATGTCTACAGCATGGGGTCCATCAGGTATCGTAGCTGTACCACTTATGCAACCAGAGTCAATGCTTAACTTCTTAATAGGGATTCTTATCTCTTATGTAGGTGGATTCTTAGTAACGCAGTTCTTTATGAAGGATTCGGATTTAAGCAAAGTTGATTAATAATACAAAACGAGTAAAAGAGGTTATCCAATAGGATAGCCTTTTTGATTTTTAAAATTGACAATTGTCGAAATTGATGTTACCATATCGATAAATTATACAATATAGCTAGGGGAGCTGCGAATGGGCAGCTGAGATGAGAGCCAGTACTCGAAGACTCTAAGAACCTGATGAAGGTAATTCTTACGAAGGGAAGCTACATAAACTATAGGGACTAGTAGATAGACTTATTTACTGGTATAAGCGATAGTAAGCTTTCTTTGTATGGATACAGGGAGAGCTTTTTTTGTATTTAAATTTATCCACTATAAAGTTACTGAGGGGGAGCGCCCTGAGTGATGGATAAGAACATCCTAATAGCGAGGGAACCAGTAATGCCTGGGTGAGAGGTAGTGTCAAGCTACGACCGTATCAGAAAGGAAGATAAGGTATGAAAAAAGATTTTAAAGTTGTAAGAATGGTGTTTTTAGGCATTATGGTAGCTATAGGAGTCGTTATCTCACCACTCCTACGCATTGAAGGGATGTGTCCTACTGCACATTTAATCAATGTGGTATGTGCAGTGTTTATGGGACCATGGTATTCGCTACTTTGTGCCACACTGATAGGGATTATTCGTATGG
>JBOGBZ010000064.1:0-44929 GCA_051656485.1 Cellulosilyticaceae bacterium | reverse complement strand
CTGTTATTTTGTTAGTAATCTCTACTTATTGACACTTCTTAATACTTTCTATAAACCATTCATTAAAGACTTGCCCATTAATTTCTGTACATGCATAAGCATTTGGTTCACGCTTCATGTAGTTTCTAAGGTCTACTACTGTACAACCTCTTGTCATACTTCCATTAAGTTCTACATCAATAAAAGTATGCTCTACTGTGAACATTTCAGGATTTAAAAGGTATGCTACTGCCGTTGCATCATACATTCTAAGCCCTGTCTTTAAGCTACCACCGCGGTAGTGTTGGAATAAGCCATAAAGCATTTCTCCTACACGGTTTAATTCTTTAATCGCTACACAATTTGCAGGTGAAATTTCCGCTTTCCACCCGATATCAAGACCTACCATTGTCACCTTAAGCCCTGCATTAAAAACAACCTTTGCAGCTTCTGGATCATTGGCTATATTGAACTCAGACATCGTTCCTTTGTTACCTCTTGTTAAAGACCCACCCATCAAGATGATTTCTTCAATGTTCGCCTTCACTTCTGGGAACATCTTAAGAAGTAGACCGATATTTGTAAGTGGTCCGATAGGTACTAAGGTTACCTTTTCTGGGCTTTCCATAATCGTTTTTCTCATAGCCAGTACTGCATGGTCTTCAAGAAGTAGACTACGGTCACCTTCTTCAAAGTCATACCCGTCCATACCACTTGCACCATGTACACTTGTCGCTTCTTCTAATACTTCGATGAGTGGCTCTGTGGCACCTTTTGCCACTGGTACCTGCTTACCAAAGAATTTCAGTAGCTTTAAGGTATTGTTCGTAACAACATCAATATTTACGTTACCTGCAATCGTTGTGATTAGCTTTACATCTACTTTTTCTGAAAAAAGTGCAATGGCTAATGCTACTGCATCATCGATTCCTGGATCTGTGTCAATAATAATAGGTCTTCTGTTCATTGTAATAAGCCTCCTTAGTTGTTCATGTATGCGCGTAATTCTTCTCTTGTCGGTATTGCCACTTGTGCACCGTGTTTCATAACAGTCAGTGCCGCTACCTTGCTTGCCTCATCAATGCTCTCTTCTAACTTTCTTCCTGCGGATAAACTATAAGCTAAGCTTCCTATGTAAGAATCGCCTGCTGCTGTGGTATCTACCACTTCTACTTTATCTGCTTCATACTTAAACGTCTTGCCGTCTTTGTAAAGGACACTTCCCTTACTTCCTAGTGTAATGATGACTTCTTTCACACCTCTTGTTGTGAAGTAGTCACAAATTGTCGCATAATCCTCATCTGTCTCAGGATAAGTACCTGTCATAATCTCACACTCACTTTGATTCAGTACAATAAGATCGATGTATGCATAAGTCTCATCCTGAATCTTCTTTGCTGGTGCTGGATTAAAGAGTGTGTAAAGTCCCTTTGCTTTTGCAAGTTTGAAGGACACTTCTACCACTTCCATTGGGGTCTCTAACTGTGCAATCCAAATGTCCCCTTCTGCTGTTTGTGTATTTAAAACGCTTTCTACTTCTTCAAGGGTAATGTCAAAGTTGCTTCCTGCATCAAGTACGATGCGATTGTCGTTATCACACTTCAAGATAACAGCAATACCGCTTGTGCTTTTCTCACTTTCAAAAACATTGTCTGTGTGGACATTGTATCCTTTAAGTGTATCTATAAGTTGGCTTGCAAACATGTCCTTACCAACTTTTCCTATCATATATGTATCGCCACCTAGTTTGCTACAAGCTACTGCTTGATTTGCGCCTTTCCCCCCTGGGTTGTACATAAAGCCACTTCCATGAAGTGTCTCACCATTTTGAGGGATATAAGGTGTATTAATAACCATATCCATATTTAAACTGCCAAATACAAAAATCTTCTTCATTATTCCATCCTCCTTGTTGTTAAAGAGGTAATTCCTAGATAAAACGGTTTACCTATGTTTACTATAACATTTGACAAGAATATTGTCAAAGAACTTCTCACTTTATTTGGTGTTTTTCATTGTTTTGCATACTATTAAACACTTATTTTTGTGCATATATTACATATTCCACATTGTACCCTTATACATTTTTCTCTCCTTAGATACAATAAATACCAATTCCCTTTTTTCACTTTCTCGTCTATGGTACAATACACCTAAGTAAATCATCTTACACACAAGGAGTTTTTTATGCCTATTACTATAAAAGAAATTGCCAAGCTAGCTCAGGTTTCTGTCACAAGTGTCTCACTAGTGTTGAACAATAAGCCTTGCCGTATCTCCAAGGATACCCAAGAAAAAATACGCACTATAGCTAATGCACATAATTATAAAGCAAATGCTATGGCTAAAGGTCTTGCTACCAAAAAAAGTAATTCCCTTGGTCTCGTGATCCCAAATATCGTTAACACCTATTTTTCTAATATTACAAACAGCATCAGTGCCTATGCTCAGGAGGCGGGGTATAGTCTCTTACTCACCCACTCTAATGATTCACATCACCAAGATCTCAAGCTTATAGAGGAGCTTCTTGACCGCGGTGTCGAAGGTTTATTTCTCATCTTATCTGATGCTTCCTTCAAAGGGAGCCGTTTCGAGAAGATCTATACTCTGCTTCAAGCTTCAAAGGTTCCTTATGTACTTATTGACCGTATCCCTTCTGGGTATCAATGCAACCAAGTTTATGTGGATAATGAGCAAGGTGGGTATCTGGCTGGTAAGTACCTTACCGAACAAGACCATACACGCATAGGATTTATTGAGAACCCCCATTCTCTGAATGGGCAAAAGCGTATTGTAGGCTTTAAGAAAGCCCTTGCTGAAGCCGGCATTGAAGTGGATGCTTCACTTATGGCCTCTGGTGACTTTTCTGTAGAAAGTGGCTACCTTGCTGGCGATACATTCTCGCCTACGTCTGTAACTGCTCTTTTCTCTAGTAATGATTTGATGGCTTATGGACTTATCCAGAACTTCAAAAACCGTGGCATTAAGCCTATGGGTGATATCGAAATTATAGGGTACGATAACCTCTTTTTCACTCAGCTTTTTGACTTCCCCTTCCCGTCCATCGACCAGCACGTCTCAGATATCGGGCACCATGCCTTCACTCTACTCTTAGACCAGCTTAAAGAGGTAGGCTTACCACCTCAGTCTATTTGCCTTTCGCCACAACTTGCTTTAAATCAAAAAAATGTCTAATTATTCTTTCACAAAAAGACGGAGCACCTCTACTTAACTGTATAAGTGCTCCGTCTCTTATTGGTTTATCAGTTCTCTCTAACTAATACTTCTGTCTAAATGTCTGTGGATCCATCTTATAGCCTTGCTTTTTCTCTTTATCATAGCCCACCACACATTTTGACCTGCTTTGAATCTCCCTTAATTCTTTGTCATAATACTGCTTTTCACAGTCAATGACATATCCCAGTCCCCATTTATCCATGATGATAAGGCTATTTCTTAAGTTAGGGTTATTTCTATGAAAGCTCCACCCAAATGTATCTCTCAGCTCATATGCCCATACCATATCTTCATACTTGATCCAATTAAAGCTTTGTGTCCATACTTTGCCCACCATAGCAAATCTTCCGTACACTTGTTTTTCACCTATCACTAGGTGTTTGTTGCTTTCATTGTAGTTTCTCATCTCATAGGCAATTTCTTTAAATTCCTTTGTAGTTAATACCTCATACCTGTTCTTAAGTTGCTTACGATACTTTTTATGGTGCCACTCTAGATATGCTATTAAGATGATACAAAAGATACTTCCCCCTATTCCAATGGCCAAAACAACCGCTCTTTCGTCATAAGTTGGGTCCTTAAACATCGCTACTGTAATAACACCAAAAACCGCCACACATATGAGTAAAATCCCAATAATTACATTTTTTTCTAAGCTACTGCCTCCCTTAAGTATTTTTTCCAGCCTTGCTTGCACTTTCTTATCGACTTTCCCTTCCATCTCTATCCCCTCCTCAGTTAATGTTATTATAATATATTCTATTTTTTTTGACTATTTGTTTTCACATCAAAAAAGCTCTATTGCTAGAGCCTTTTCACCTTTAATTTTGTTTACGTACAAGGGTATATTCATCCCCTACTTTATAGTATGGACATTGCTTTTGATAGCCATAGTTCATGCGACCAAAGTCATCTTCATCCATAGCTGGGGCCATGCTACATACATAGTCATCCATTTCTTCATCATATATTAGGTGCATACATTGCTCACACATCTTTCTTCTCCTCTATACTTCCTATTTCTTATGAGACCATTATACACCTAACTAGCGCCTTCTTCACAAGAATTTTTTATAGGCACTATAGCCTTCTTCATCCATCTGATCTTTTGGGATAAATCTTAGCGATGCTGAGTTAATACAGTACCTTAATCCTCCTCGGTCCTGTGGCCCATCTTCAAATACATGCCCTAAGTGAGAATCTGCTGATGTGCTTCTAATTTCTGTTCGATACATCCCATGACTTTTATCTTCTTTGTCATAGACTGCACTCTCTACAATAGGCTTCGAAAAAGCTGGCCAGCCACATCCTGAATCGAACTTATCAGTAGATGCAAATAGCGGTTTACCACTAACGATATCTACATAAATACCTTCTTCAAAATGGTTATGATATGCATTATGAAAAGGCAGCTCTGTCCCTTGCTCCTGTGTCACGCGATAAGCTTCGGGCGATAATGTTTGTTTAAGTGTTTCTTTATCTAAAGCTGCTCTATAACCATTTTGCTCTATGAATTGTTTTCTGCCTGATCCTTTGTAGTATAAGTGATATCTTAAGCCATTCTTTTTGTAGTAGTCTTGGTGTTCTTCTTCCGCTGGATAAAATGTCTCTGCGGGTTTTACTGATACAGCGATAGGCTTTGTATACCATTTAGAGTCCTGCAACTTTTGGATATAGGATTCAGCAATTTCTTTTTGCCTCTCATTATGGTAAAAAACTGCTGTATGGTATGTCTCTCCCCTATCCCCAAATTGACCATCTGGGTCTGTAGGGTCAATACTTCTAAAAAATATTTCTAGTAGTTCTTCATAGCTTATTTGACTTTCATCATAAGTAATTTGCACTGCCTCTACATGCCCCGTTTCATGTCCACACACTTCTCTATACGTGGGATTTTCTTTATGACCACCAGTATAGCCTACCACTATTTTTTCTACACCTGGCCATTGATCAAAGGGCTTCACCATACACCAAAAACATCCTCCTGCAAAAGTAGCTTTTTGTTTATTCATCATTCTATCACCTCTTTTTTGCAGTTTATGATATGCCAAATGCCTTGGTTCTATACTTCTTCAGAATGATACGATGTCTATGGTTTGTAATCTTACTTTTACACTACCTCCACAAACCATATTCATGTTACCCTTTTCTTTACTGCCCATATTGCAGTCCATCACCTCTATGGTATCCGTACCCACTATTTCTTTGGCACGTTTGATGACTTGATTTTCTACATTACCGCCCCCCACAGTTCCTACGATGGTTCCATCTCTCTTTAATACAAGTGTAGCACCTATCCCTTGGGGTGCGCTGCCCTTTCTCTCGGTAATCGTAGCCACAACCACTGCTTCATTTCCCTTAAGGGCTTCTATTACTTCATTTCCTACGTACATGGCACCACCTTTGGTACTTTTCACTTGGATAAGCTCCGCTGCAATGCTCACTGCTATTTCTTGTGGCATTATAGCCCCACACTTCATCCCTATAGGCGTATGTACTTGCTGAAGTAATGCCTCAGCATAACCACTGTCTTTCATATGCTCCATGACTAACTTGACTTTCGCCTTACTCCCCATCATCCCTACGTAAGCAAACCCTCTATCTAGCACTGCTTTCAGGCATTCGGTATCCATGGCATGCCCTCTAGATACAATGGTAAAGTAGCACATTTCTGGGTTTAGGATGGCTTCAATCGCTGCTTTGAAAGGCTTACAGATGACCTCTACTTTCGGAAATCTCCCTGTACTCGCAAAGCTTTCTCTATCATCGATTACCGTCACTTCAAAGTCTAGCATATGACCAAGTTCTGCAACGTAGTAGCCTACATGACCGCCACCGCATATGACCAATCTCGGCCTCGCTTTACCTAACTCCTGTGCAAGTTTTTTCGCTTCTTCTCTAGTCATCTTTGCATCCTCCTCTCAAGATTGCCTCTAGTACACCACCACCGATAGACCTTGCTTTATCTGATATAGTGTAGCAGTGTGTTTCTTCACATCTTGGGTCAATATCGCCGCATTTAAAACCTCGTGGTACATTCATCGCCTTTTTCAACATACCGCGTACAATCCCTTCAATGTTTGCTACTACAGGTTCTTCATCTACATACGCTATGACTTCACCTTTTTTTACAAATGTACCTATCTGTACTTTTGGTATGAATACCCCTTCCTTTGGTGCACGGATGATGCGCTCTGTCGTATATCCACCTATCTCTCCAGGCACACCTGTATTGGGGATTGCACTACCTTCTTCTATGACACGCCCTAAGTAATGCCCTCGCTTTGTCTCTACCACATAGTGACAGTCCTCACTTGCTACAAAGCCCGGTCCTACACCTATAACGATAGGGGCATCCGTCTTCCTAGTCCCGAGATTGCGCTTGGCAATAATGGCATCTACCACCACATCTGGGTTTATACGCTCTATCACCTTTGCTTCTTTATCTATCATCACAGGTATCTGCTTTTTCTCAAGCACTCGATATACTTCCTCTATGCTGTCACAACGTACAGCCGTTACACCTTCCACACATGCTTCGCCCTCATAGACTGCACTTGCAAAAGCTACTGTATGTCTTACGACTGTTGGTGTATCAATCTCCGTCATGACTACATCCATCCCTGACTTTCGCAGCCTATAAGCTATGCCCGTAGCCAAATCTCCTGCTCCTTTTATTACAATAAGCTGCTTCATCTTCAAATCCCTTCTTTCTTACCTTATTTAAATACCTTGACCTTCTCTTACCATCCTTACATGAGGTATACCATCTTCTAGATACTCATCTGAAGTACGCCTAAACCCTACATCTCCATAGAATTTTTGCAAGTGAGCTTGGGCTTCTATCTCTACTTCAACCTCCCCCCATTTTTCTTGGATATAATCTAATGCCTTTTGTAAGAGCACTTTTCCATAGCCTTCTTTTCTATATTGCTCTGCAACGATTACTCGCCCTATGGATACAGTATCAAACTTCACTTCATCTGATTGCCTCCATTTACGTCCTCTTTTTGTTTTTAAGACTTTTGCCACTGTCCCTTAGCCACTGCCCCCAATACGATTCGTGAGCCTCCTCTAACTTTTATATACCCCACAAGTCTTTTGATACAAGCACTATCTTCTATAGCATCGATCTGATTCAGTAAAAGTATCTGGCTTGTGCCTTCTATCCCTTTTTGAAGACCTTGTGGACTGGTAATAAGGGTTGCCATATCTTCTTCAGTCATTAAGTGCGTTTCAACCACCCCAAGTAGTGCCATTGCCTTCTCTGTCCTAAAGCACCCTGTCTCTAGTGGTTGGCCCAGTGCTTTAAGTCCTGCCACCACCACTACCTGTCCCGTCTCCTTAGGAATCACTGGCTCATGTGCACTGGGTACTTTCATAGGATACCGCTTCGCCCCATCGCCTTCTATGAGGATGTAATCCGCCAACTGTTTAAGCTGTTCTATACGTTCTAAAGGAACGGCTGTAAGCTTCCCATCTTTGACGCATCCTCCAATAGCTAAGCTACCTTTATATAGTATATGCTGTTGGATCAGTTGATTTGTCGGATTAATAAGGACTGTCTCTATCTGATCTTTTGTAGGGTAATACATCTTTGTGGTTGTGGTTATAATCACCCGCTGCTGCTTCGCCTCTAATTCACGTGCAACTTGAAAAAGGGTCGTTGTCTTACCACCTGCTCCGATAAATGTTGTGATGCCCGGTTCAATCCCTAGGCAAGTCACCAAATCCTCCACTACTTCCACCACCTTATGTCCACTCATTTCCCCAAGCATAGCACAAAAGGTAGAGCACTTACAATGCTCTACCTTCTACTGCTTCTATATATAAATCTTTAAAATGTTGTAAAAATAGCTCCTTATTATTCTCCTTTTTACCAAAATGCTTCTATGTTTTTCGCACTACGCTTACTTCTGGTACGGTTCACCGTATCTTATACGATAAACACCATGGCCTATACGTATCTCATCCATATTCTCAAGCTTCATAAGGGTTGGTATACGTACACCATTGACGAAAGTACCATTGGTTGAGCCGATGTCTTCAATATAAATACTTCCTGAATCATGATAGATACTGCAATGTCTGCCCGATACTGTGGCATCGCCTTCGATTGCCCAATCATTTCCTACTCGATTTCTTCCTATTGTTATTTTATTTTGCAGGTTAAAAAGTTTATGTACCTGCTGTTCCTCTTGTCCACCCTCATCTATTTTGTAAAATACCACTAGGCACTCACTTTTTTGTGGTACTGGCTCTTCCTGTTTTCTTTCGTTGCTTGGTAGTACTGGCACCTTTGGTCGTTCCACTACTTGCTCTTTTACTACTTCTTGCTTTGGTCTTTCCTGTTGTTGCTTTTTCAGGTCGTCCACTTCCTGTAGACTTTCCTTTTTTTGTGGTGCTACTTGCCCGTTGCTTTCTTTTTTTTTAGCTCTTTTCTCTGCACTTCTTCCTAATGCTTTTTTGATTTGTGAAAAAGTCATAATAAGGAAAATAGCTATGAGAGAAAAAATCCCTGCACCTGCTAGTGCGTATGCTGCTATATTAACGTTATTTACTTCCATTGTTTCTCTACCTTCTTTCTGTCGTCAATCTACTATACTGTCTTTTATATGTTAACATAACCATTCATTAACTTCTATACTTGTTCCTGATGACATTTTGAATCGTAAGGATTTCTTCTACCAATGCTTCTATGTCTTCTTCGCACCGAATAGTCTCATTAATGAGGAGTGTCGCTATACCTTGCACTTGGCTAAACATATTTAAAATGACAATATTTCTTATACGTTCATTCGGAATAACTGGTGCAAAGAACTGAGTAGCCGCTTGGTGAAAGACACCAAAGGGTGAATAGTCCTCATAGCTAAATTGACCATCTTGAAAAACAATCTTTAACTTCATCTCACTTATAAACATGAAGCTATAACATTCCTTATTCTCAACCATGTATCTTACGTAGGCTTTGCCCATTTCCACCATGCAGCTAGGCCCTTCATATTGCTTGGCGATAGCCATTAGATAATCACTAAACTGCTGACTTACATCTAAGCAGATCGCCCCTAGTAATTCCTCTTTATTTTTAAAATGTTTGTACGGTGCTGTATGGCTCACCCCACACAATGCTGCTACTTTGCGTAGCGAAAAGCCTTCTATTCCTTCTTCATTAATGAGTTGCAAGCCTTTTTGAATGAGTGTTTCTTTTAAAGTACCGTGGTGATATGTTTCTTTACCCATCGTATTGTCCTTCTTTCTCTTTAGTTATATTAAGTATACCCAACCATGTTGACACTGTAAACATAGTTGGGTATACTTAATATATGTTTACAGTGTTAACTTTCTGAAAGGAGTTGTTTTGATGTCTTTTTGTATTATTGCTGAATCCAATCCACAGGACTCATTGAGCCAATTGTCGGATACATTGGTTCACAAGTATTTTGATGGTTGTTCTGACTTTACGTACTTCCCTATCGAGGCCACTACCCTTAATCCTTGTATTGGTTGCTTTAGCTGCTGGCTTAAGACACCTGGTGTGTGTGCCATCAAAGATATAAGTACCACCATAAGCTCACATCTTGTCAAAGATGACGTAGCCATTTTCATTACCTCTCTAGATTATGGTTGCTATAGCGCACCTATCAAAAATGTACTGAATCGTTCTGTACCTAATATTCTACCTTTCTTTTCAATTGTCAAAGGAGAAGTTCATCATGCCAAGCGCTATAAAAAAGTTGCTCCCCATATCATCATTGCCTACAATCCCTCTATAACACCAGCCGAACAAGAAACCTTCCGTGAGTTAAGCATTGCCAATAGTATCAATTGGAGTATTGCGGCACCTCTCATTTATTTTTGCAAAACTTCTACTGACTTAGAAGATGCATTCGCTGCCATCTCCAAATCACTCTCAAAGGAGGCGTCTTCTCATGTCTAAAATAGCTTTTATCAACGGTAGCCCACGTGCTAAAGGAAGCTTATCTTCTTGGTTTATCGAGTATCTATCTCCTTCTGAGTCTAATGTAGAATGCGTAGAATACAATGCCTTGAATCTCCATCGCCAGCCTGACCTTACTTCTACATTCGATAGCCTTCTTAGTTGTGATGCACTGGTCATCGTCACCCCTTTGTATGTAGATTCGCTTTCTTCCCATCTCTTAGAGTTTCTAAAAAAACTAGAAAATTATACACAATCTCTTTCAAATCCGCCTACACTTATCCTCTACGGGGTGTTGAATTGTGGATTTATTGAGGGGCCTCAAAATCATATCGCCTTACGTATTCTTGAGAATTATTCAGTACGTATGGGCTGGCAATTTGGTGGTGGCATCGGTATAGGCGGTGGCGAAATGTTTAAAGGTCTCAAAAATTCTGTGCCTAAAGAAGCGAAGATTATTAAACCTATCTACGAAGCTTTAGATGCACTGACTACTTCAATTACCGATCTCGTACCACTTCCACAGTCTCAAATGCTTGTAACACCTGGGTTTCCAAAACTAGGCTTCATGTTTATGGGCAATATGGGTTGGATTCGCTTTACCAAGCATACCGAGGCTAACTTCTTCGATCTTTTCCACAAACCACATAAATAACACCAAAGCAAAAATACTAGGCTACTTCACATATCGAAGTAGCCTAGTATTTTATTTGCGCTTTATTTTATATCAGTTGCTGACGCTTATTATAAAAACTCTTATACGCCAAGTATGTAGCCATAAGTGTGGCTATGGAAGATGAGGAGATAATCATGAATGTCACCATGATTTGAAACTTCACTGCTACTATTGGCGATGCCCCACCTAATATAAGTCCTGTCATCATTCCCGGAAGTGCTACGATGCCTAATGTCTTTGCCGAGTCAATGGTCGGTGTAATAGCTATCTTGATGCTTTCTCTTAAGATTTCTTTCGCTGATTGCTTCACAGATGCTCCTAGTGAAAGCTTAGTCTCTACTTCTGCTCTTCGTAGTTCAAAAGAACTTTGAAGGCTTCTGTAGCTTAGTCCTACCGCCACCATGGCATTACTTATAATCATACCTGATACTGGAATAATCTCATCTGGCCTAAACCCTATGGCACCTGAAAATACAAGTATCGATAAGGTTATGAATGCCCCACTCATAATAGACATAAAGGATATCCAGAATACATGCTTGATTTGCTTGCCTCTTTTGACGATATTGAGAGATGCATTCATACCCATGACTCCTACGAGAAGCATCATCACTACAGGATTATTCATCCCGAAGATGCTGTCTAGTACATAGCCTACGATTACCAGCTGTATCACGGCTCGCACCACACTGATAAGGATGTCTTTTTCAAGACCTAACTTTTCCTTATAGGATATAAGGATAGGTATAAGCATCAGACCTGATGCAATGATTAATGATATGGTACTCATTCTCCTATCACCTCCAGTTTGCTCACTTTACCATCCTCTATCACAAGCCTTTTGTTGAAGATCGATGTGCTTTGTGTCTCACTATGGGTAATCCACAGCACTGTCACGCCCTTTTCATTAAGTTTTTTTATATACCGCTCTACAACTGCTGCATTTTCCTTATCTAAAGAAGCTGTCACTTCATCTAACAATAAAACATCTGGTGTATAGATTAGATTTCTAATAAGGGCAATACGTTGCTTCTCACCACCTGACAAGCCATTGATTTCTTTTTCTATGTAAGATTCGTCTAAGTTAAATGTTTTTAAAAGCTCGGATACTTTTTCCCTGTTCATCTTTTCATGTCTTACTTGAAATGGAAAATTCAAGTTGTCATAGACGGTGCGTCCAAATAGATGAGGGATTTGCACACAGTAGCTAATTTGTTTTCTTAAGTCTGTTGGCTGATACGCTGTATAGGACTTTTCTTTAAATTTTAGTTCACCACCTGATAAGGGCAATAGGTCAGCACACAATTTGAGCAGTGTACTTTTACCACTACCTGACTGCCCAACTACAGATAAGCAGTCTCCTTGCTCTATATCAAAGGTTATACCTTTTAGTATCTCTAGGCTATTTACCTGATAGGATACATCTTTTACACTCAGGATGTTCATGGTTCACCTCTTTCTACTTTCTTTTTCCTCTGCATTATAACATTAAATAGGTATGATACCAATTACGAACGGATCATACCTATCTTTACCTACTCTACAACTTCCATATTTACATTACGAATATACTTATAACCTTCCCAGTAAATGTACTCAGCAACTTTGGCCCCTGGTGTAAGCTTCACGTCTTTTAGCACCCAGTCTTTGAACTCTTTGTAACCTGTGCGGTCTACAATATAGCCTACATGCTCTTTAGGTAATGCTTTATCGATGTATTCATCAATATAAGCGTATACATTTTTGACGACTTGTAGTACCACATCTTCTGTTACGAACTCTAGGAATGGCAGGGCGATACGTGGATTTTTCTTCCCTGTACGTCCCATGATGACAATTTTGTAGTATTTTGTATCACTTCTGGTCCATGCATGGGTTGGGCATACCAGTACACATTCACCACAACCTATACAGATGTTTTTGTCTTGCTCGATACGGCCATTCTTCATGCTAAGTGCTCCTGTCACCTTTTTCTGGCACATACGTACACAAGCATTACATGCTACACAAAGACTTTGGTTGTACTGCACTTTTGTCTGTCCGATGATGCCAAAATCTTGCATATGTGCTTTCACACAGTCATTCGGACATCCTGTACAAGCAATCTTTACATGATGGTCATTTGGGAATACTGTCTTCTCAATCTTGATGGCTAAGTCTGTGGTATCGTAGTTGGCAAAAGGACAAACTTCATTTCCTATACATGCTGAAATATTTCGTGTACCAGACGAATGGTAACCTCTGCCTTCCTCTACTACGTCAACACCTCTTTCCATCTCTAGTGTTTGGATGATTGGCTTTAGATCTTCATTCACATCATACATCGCCTCGTAAGGGATGCCTAGTATCTCAAACCCTTGTCTGATGGTGATGTGTATCCGTCCATTGCCACGTTTTTTTGCTAGCTCTGCTATACGCATCAGTGTATCTGCATCGATTTTTCCACCTGGCACACGTATACGTGCAGCGGTGGATTGTCTCACTTTTGTTACCCGAAATGCATTTTTTTTGATGCGTTTGGTATCGATATCTATCATATGGTCCTCCTAATCTAAAAGCTCCTTTGCTTTCGTATAGTTGAATATAGGTCCTTCTACACATACGTATGTCTCATTGATTTTACAGTGTCCACACTTTCCGATGGCACAGCTCATCTTACGTTCAAATGAAACGGTGATTTTTTCTGGGCTTACACCTAGTCTTTCTAGTTCATTGCAGGTAAATTTCATCATCATTGGTGGCCCCACTACGATGTATTCTGTATCTTCTTTTTGACTATAATCTAAGTCAGGTAAGTACTGTGTCACAAGCCCTACGTGCGAGTTCCAGCCTTCCATCGCTCGGTCTATACTGACTATCATCTTACCGATCTGCTTCTGCCAAGTCTCGATCTCTTCTTTGAATATAATGTCCTGTGGTGACTTAAAGCCTGCTATTAAGGTAAAGCTCTTGGTCTCACTAGGGTTCTTTGCAAAATAATTGATAAGCTGCTTAACTGGTACAATCCCTGAACCTCCTACCACAATGACGAGATGCTTATTTTTATAGTAATCCATCTCAAAGCCATTACCATAAGGCCCTCTCATAAAGAGATGCTCCCCTGGCTTTAGGTAGTAGACTTCATCCGTAAGCTTACCTACTTTACGTATGGTCATCTCCAGTGTCTTTTCATCAAAGTCACTGATGGAGATAGGTGCTTCACCTACTCTTGGGATGGATACTTCTACGAATTGACCCGGCTTGAAGTCCATATCGTGCTCAATGATATAGGTTAAATCGATAGCTGTCTGAGGATAGATTTGCAGTACTTTGTATGGTTTTGATGCATATGGATTCACCCTACTCTTCCTCCTTTACAAGCTTAGTCACTTCATTCACTGCATTGGCATAGGAGATATACTCTGGACACACATCATCACATCGCCCACATCCTATACACATATTTTTACCAAAGCGTTTTTTATAGTCATACACTTTATGCATCGTCTTAAAGCGCATACGCTCGCCATTAGGTCTTCTAAAGCTATGGCCACCTGCCATTTCAGTAAAGCCATCTACATGACAAGATGCCCAGGTACGCTTACGCTCACCGATATGCCCATTATCTTCATAGTACATATCTAGCACATTGAAGCATGTACAAGTCGGACATACGTAGTTGCATCTACCACAGGCGATACATCTTCTGGTGTATTGATCCCACATTGGATGGTAGAAAATCTTGTGTATGTCCAGCTTTTCGATAGGTGGAAGGTCCACTTCTACATCATTGGCTGTCACATACGCGATCTGAGCATCCACAGCTTTATAGTCTTCAAAAGCTTTACCAAAAGCTTCATCCTTTACTTCTATCGTTACTTTATCTTCTTTAAAATCCACGCCTAATACGTAGTCTTCTGTCTCATTAGTCCCCATAGAAAAGCAGAAGCAATTATGAAAGCCTTCTCCGCAGCTCATGCGTATAAACTTGATGTGTTTTCTCTTCTTTTCATAATAGTTATCGAGGCTTTGTCCATTGTCTAAGAAAATGGTGTCAATACGGTCAAAGCCTTGAATATCACAGCTTCTTAGAAAGACTAGCACATCTTTCTCGTAGCCTTTCACATTTTCAGTCATGGCTTCTTCATTAAAGTAAAATAATGTTTCATTGACTGGAAATGCTATTTCCTTTGCTGAAAACTCACTTTTTTCCTCATAGACTATCTCCCCTACACTTTCTATTTTTTGATAGCGAATACTATCTAAATCTGAGCATCTTCCCTTCCCCTCAAGCCTTACTGGTGCATAGATATCATAGTATTGTTGCAGTGCCCCTAAGACCTGATCAAATTCAGCATGTGTTAATTGATATGCCATAGTGTTCACAATTCCTTTCTTTAGTTGTCAATTACTGTTAGCATATCCACCTTTGGTATTTACATACAAAAAAAGAGAAGCGTTTACGCGTCGCTTCTCTCCCCCCTCTATCGCCTACTTACCTCATATGATGCATAGTTTCACCGAATCGTTGGTATTCTATATTTTAAAATAATAACTAAAGATGAGGTTGCTATGACTATGTTAAAAGACTTATTACAAAAACTTATTTATGGGCTTGATGCCCTTTCTATCTTTGTCATTGTATGGGGCACTCTGATGGGATTTATCGGTTTTCTTAAGGTAGGTGTTTTGATTAAGGATGCAAAAACACTACCTATGATTATTACCCAAATCAAAACAATCTTAGGTGCTTACATTTTATTAGGTTTAGAAATCTTAATAGGGGCTGATATTATTGAAACCATTATCAATCCTTCTATTGACCATATCATCGCCTTAGCTGTGATTGTTGTGATTCGTACATTGATTTCTTTCTTCTTGAGCCGTGAAATTGCAAGTACTAATGGTTCTTCTGAAGCATCCTAAGCCATTATTTCATATGGTGTTCTTTGGTCGCTATTTGCTGACCAAACCATCGGTCATGCTCAATAAAAGCAATGGTTGGTAGGGATGCAAGAATGGCTTCTTCTAGCTGCTCGCAAAAATACGTGTCCATATAGTTCAAAGGCTCATCTAATAAGATCAGGTGATTGTCCTCTGAGAGCACCCTTGCAATGTTGACTTTTTTAAGCTCACCACTACTATAAGATTGAAGTGGACGCTCTAAGAAATTCTCTGGAAGTTCAAAGACATCGCATAGTTCTAGAAACTTTTCATACTGACTGTTCGTCCCATAGTCTGTAAAGTAATCCTTCACATAGCCAGTCTTCCACAATGGTTCTTGTGCGACGTGGGCTATTTTGATCCCTTCTGCATAGGTGATACCTGATGTCTCTAAAGTACCATTGATAAGGTGTAAAAGTGTACTCTTTCCAGCCCCATTCTCCCCTTTAATCCACAGGCGTTCACCTGTGCGAATCGTGAGATTCAGATGCTCTATGATAGGTCTTGTCCCATCTTCATAACTAAAGCTTAGATTGTGTATGTCTACAAGGCACTTCTTTTCTTCTTCCTTTTCTTGGTGCATCGTCAGTGCCTTCACTTCTTCTAAATTTTGGAGAAGTTCTTTTTTCTTTTCAATATTTTCTTGTACTCTACCTTCTGAGCGCTTGGCTTGTCTCATATAAGTCTCTACACCGTTGGATCTGCCATTACCTGCGTAGTCATACTTTTGTAGATTGCCCCATGTCGCCCAGTTTCTATTTGCCTTTGCACTACGTTCAAGTTGGGAAATCTCTTGCTCCAGGCGTTCTCTTGCTCTTAGTTCATATTCTTCACGTCTGTCCTTATTTTCTTTCCATGTGGAATAGTTGCCATATTCAAGGGTGATGTCCTTCTTATTAATTGAAAGGACATGATCGATGACTCTATCTAGAAATACTCTATCATGGGATACGATGATAAAGCCTTTCTTCTTTTTGAGATAGTCCGCTACTGCATCTTTTCCTGCATCATCTAAGTGATTGGTCGGCTCATCCATCAAGATGAACTGCTTTTTCCTTAAGAAGAGTGTGAGAAGCATGATTCTTGTCTTCTCCCCACCTGATAGGGTATCAAAATCTCTGTCTAGCAGCTCCTTGTCTAGCTTCATGTCATCCATTTCCTTTAGGATTCTACTCTCCATCTCATAGCCATCTAGTTCCAGATACATATCTTGAAGTCTTGAATACTCATCAAATCTGCTTTCGTCATTTGCCGTAATAATGGCTTCCATCGTATCTTCGATGGATTTTAGCTTACCTATATTTTCTTTGATAATATCTCTTGTTAAGGTGTACTCACAGGTGTTGTCATAAGGGAAGTACTCTACGTCTAGAGGGACACTGATTCGCCCTGATGTCGGCTCTAGTTCCCCTTTTATAAGCTTGAGTAGTGTGGTTTTCCCTCGCCCATTTCTACCTATTAAGCCTACTTTCCACTCTGTTTTTATTGTTAAATTTACATTTTCAAATACTGGATTGTAGAAATCCGAGTAGTCATAACTCATCTGAGTAATCGTTATTTTTGCCATATTGTCTCCTGTCTTGCCGTTTACACGTACTTAAATCTCTCATTTATTTGATAAGCTCTGCCATATCCTTTGGTAGAGGTGCTTCTATTTTTTTATAGTCACCTGTGATGGGATGGTGAAAACCACACCACGCAGCATGCAGTGCCTGCCTTTTCATCATGCGATTACTTTCATTATACAAAAAATCTCCCAGTAACGGATGCCCAATACCAGCCATGTGTACACGTATCTGATGGGTACGTCCCGTTTCTAATTCTAAGGATACCACTGATACTGGCTGCCCCTCTACTTGAATCACCTGAAGTCTTTTGTAATGGGTCACTGCACGTTGGCCTTCCTTTTCATCTATCTGCCTTTTAATAATAGAGCCTTCCGCTCGACCGATAGGTAAGTCTATGGTGCCTGCTTCTTCTGTGATACCTTCTACAAAAGCTATATAGTGTCTCTTGATACCCTTCTCTTCCATACGTCTAGCAAGAATACTGGCACTGAGTACATTCTTTGCAATGACTGTCGTACCTGTGGTATCTCGATCTAGACGATTGATGCATCGAAAAACATGAGGCCTGTCCTGCTGCTCATAATAGTATCGGACCCCATTTGCCAAGGTATTATCGTAATTATTAACAGAAGGATGGATCGGTGTATCATGGGGTTTATTGATAACTAAGATATCCTCATCTTCATAGAGGACTTCTAACTCACATGGTGTTGGCACGATATTTTCAGAAGATATCTCTTCTTCAAGGCTTATGTCTAAAGTATCGCCTTCTTCAATGCACTCTCTTACACCTACCCTACTACCATTTTTCATGATACCCTTTTCTGAAGTTTTCAGTTGGATGATGACCGCTCTTGAATATTCCCGTTCTTTTAAGAATGTACCGATATTTTTGCCATGATCTTTGGCTTCTATCTTGTATTGTATATAACGTACCATCTTTTCTCCTTGCTCTTTATACTTATTCTTCTGAATAAGCAGCTTTTTATCTAATAGGTAGCGTAAGCTTCACTTCTGCCCCTTGTCCGTTAGTGCGATTACTGATAGTTAGACTTCCTTGATGCCTTCTAACAATTTGCTTTGCTATATAAAGCCCCATGCCGTAGTGACCGTGTGGACTTCTACTTTCCTCTCCCATATAAAAAGGGTCACCAGCTTTTTGTAGTGCTTCTGGTGTGAAGCCTATGCCTTCATCCTCCACACATATACTTACTTCATCTGAGGTAAGTACTGCTTTTATAGAGAGACTTTTCCCTTCTGGTGTATAGTCTATGCCGTTGCTAATGATATTCATCAAGGCTCTACTTATAAGCTCATGATCTAATACCACTTGCCTATCTGCTCCCACCATCTCTACTTTGATTGAGATGCTTTTTAGTTTAGCTAATTGCTCTGCTTGCTCTGTCACTTTGGCCATCACTGCCTTTATGCTCACAAGTTCCTTACCTAGCTGCTCCTTCGTACCTTCCTTAGCAATCTCCATCAGAAGCTGCACATACGCTTGGATTTTCTCACTATTTTTGCGAATACTTCTACTGAGCGCTTGTTGCTCTGCATCTAAGTTCTCCTCTTCCTCCAGTAGGTCTGCACTCCCTTTGATGATGGTTAGGGGTGTTTTTATATCGTGGGCAAGGGCAGCCATTTGCTCCCTTTTCTTTTTCTCTGACTCCCATTGTAGCATGAGCGACTCTTGTAAAGCTACTTGCATAGACTGTAGAGATTTTCCAATGTCATCAAATTCTCTAATACTACTCTTCTCCATTTGGAAATCTAAATCTTTCTGACCAATAGAGTCCACTGCTTTTTCGAGAGGCATAAGTGCCCGCTTTAATTTTCTCCCATAGCTATTGGATACCAAAACAATACCTATGAGAATACCTCCTATTAAAATCAGTAAATACATGAGTTCGAGACTTGGAAAGTAAGCCTGCAAAAAAGGATTGTTATATTTGGCTGCCAATTCATAAAATACAACTGCGTCATTCTCTTCGCTTTCTATGGTGACATCATAGTGTCCGTATACCTTCTCGCCTTCTATATAACTTCTCAGCAAGCTAGTATCTTCTATATTAGTCTGTATCAACTGCCATGTCTTATCGAAAAGAGCATACTGACATCTGCCCTCTAAGTCTTCTGCTGTGAGTCGTTCGATTCCTTCTAGTTGCTCCTTTAACCTATAAGCTATCTTTTCATCGTGATTAGCTGGCAAGACAGCACCTACTACCATTAAAAGTCGCATACTTAGACTGACTAAACTTACGATAATGATGATACTTCCTATAATACTTAGAAGATACGTCATAAATACATGCTTTAATGACCTCTGTCTTATGTCCATTTGTAACCAATCCCCCAAACTGTCTGTATAGGTTCTAGACCATACACCTTAAACTTTTGGCGAATATTTTTGATGTGGACTGTAATCGTACTTAAATCACTGTCTCCATCAAAACCATAAACCTTTTCATAGATACTTTCCTTTGTGAAGACCTGCCCTCTATTACATGCAAGGTACTCACAAATATGATACTCACTTTTAGTGAAGCTTAACGTTTCTTCTTTTACTTTTATTTCTTTTCCTGTAAGGTTGAATGTAATGTCCTCTAGATGAAGGGTGTATTTCTTCTCTCTTCTTTCTCTTCGAAGGTGCGCGTCTACGCGTGCTCTTAGTTCACCTGCGCCGAAGGGCTTGATGATATAATCATCTGCCCCTATGCCAAGGCCATACATCACATCACTTTCCATACTTTTAGCCGTTAGAAAAATAATAGGTATATCTACTTGCTCCCTTATTTTCTCACACAGCTGGAAGCCGTCCATCCCTGGCATCATCACATCCAAAAGGATAAGTTCGTAGTAGCTTAAATCTTTATTTAGTACTTCATAAGGAGAGGTGACTGCTACTACCTCATGATTTGATTTTCTTAGGATGATTGATATCACCCCTAGTAGTTCTTCTTCATCATCTACAACAAGAATCCTTGCCACTACTCTCCCTCCTCCTTCTAAAAAATTAAATACGATACGATATAAAATACATAAACATGAGCTGGATAAAACACATAGAAGAAAGTCTTCATGCTTCTTCCTCTTTCTCCATTATATAAGAGCATGAACGGTATTGCAAAGATACCCATCCATTCGTAATACATCGTAAATAAATTGGTGAAAGTAAGGTCTATGCCCATAGCCATAGGCATCCCTATGGTCCATGCCAATGTGTAAATCCCAAATAGGCTCATCTGTAAAGCTTTACGCTCTTTAAATAAATAAAGTATAACCCCAGATAGCAACCAGAATACTCCACCTTCTACAAACATCGGTAGCGGTAATACGGTCGTCATCACAAGTCCTAATACTGGCATCATATCCATCGGTACTAGAAAGGCCAGTAAATTCGGTACAATGACCATTCCAAGCATTCCCATGCCTTTTGTCCACTTCTTTTCTTTTAGGTACTGGGTGCCTTGCCAACTTAGTGCCAGTAGTGTAAAGGTAGCAAAAATATTATTCATCGGATAAAAACCATCCGGTCTCGCAAATCCCAGCACGATAATCCCATAATTGATACATCCCATAAGTACAGATAGGCCATATAGACGTAAGATGTACTTCTTGCGATTGCTTGTATGTTTAAATCCTTCTAAAACCACAAATAAAAAGAGATAGCCTGAGATTCTTCCGATCTGTGAGAAAAATACTGGCACCTTTCCTGTAAATTCAAAGAAATAATACAGATGGTCACACACCATCAAAATAAGTGCTATTACCTTTAAATCAAAATTACTTAATCCGCGTTTCATATGAATCACTCCTTCTTTTTTTACAAGTATAAGAAGGAATTCTAAGGATTTTCTAAAGAAATAAAAACCTTCACTTTGTGATTAGTTTTAAAATCAAATATTTTGATACTCAAAACACTTGTTCATTAGCATTTTTTCTGTTAAACTGTACTCTAATGTCAAAAAACTTATACATAAACTTAATTAAAGGAGCTTCTAATGAATACTCGAACAAACAAAAAACTTAGTTTGCCTATTAAATTACTCATTGGTTTAGTCGTTATCATCGCCCTTGCCGTGGGTTCTGTCCTCTTTATGTTTAGAAATGAATTAAAGACACTTGGCTCTATCGAAAGAATTAATGATTATCCAATGTATACAATGACCTACGCAGGTGATTATGCCTTTGATGACTACCTTAAAATCGGAGCTGCCACAGATGAGGAAGTACTAGACTTCATCATCAAGACTCTTCTTAAAGGGATTCCTATTGAAATTGAATTACCAAACTTAGGTTGTAGTACGATGAATGCAAAGACACCTGAAGGGGATGCTCTTTTTGGTAGAAACTTCGATCTTAATTACTCACCACCTATGATTGTACATACTACACCTGATAATGGTTACCGTTCAGTATCCACTGTAAACCTTTCATTTATGGGTTATAGTGAAAACTATCTGCCTGATGATAGTTTCTTAGCAAGTGTGATTGCCCTTGCTGCGCCTTATGTACCTATTGATGGTATGAATGAAAAAGGCTTAGCAGTAGGTATCCTCTTAATTGATGAATTCGAACTTACAAGACAAGATAAAGGCAATATCGATTTACAAACAACAACTGCTGTACGTATGCTTCTAGATAAGTGTGCTACTGTTGAGGAAGCCATCGCTATGCTTGCAAACTATGATATGCACTCTTCAGCAGGTAGTACTTTCCACTTCCAGATAGCAGATGCTACTGGCGACTCTGCCATTGTAGAATATATTGATGGTGAAATGTCTGTGATTCATCCTGATGAATTCTACCAAGCTTGTACAAACTTCATTGTGACACCAGGCGAGTACTATGGCTATGGTAAAGGTCATGACCGTTATGAGACAATGATGAACAAACTTACTGAAACATCTGGTATCTTAACCGAAGAAGAAATGATGGACTTACTTGAAGCGGCTTCTGCTCCTCTTACAGAAAAAGAGGAAGGTTATATCAGTGGTACACAATGGTCTGTGGTTTATAATCTTACAGATAAGACAGCTTCTATCGCTGTTGGTATGGATTATGATACGATTACAGACTTTGATCTTACTCAGACTTACACGAAGTAATTCTAGCACTTATTCAAAAAAGGGACGATTGCACACACGAGTGTAATCGTCCCTTTTGTATAACCATCCCCTCTGCAAAAAAATTCCTTTATTTCAGAGAAGGTCGACTTCGCTCCAACATTTCTTCCATAAAGGACTTTTTTACTATGCTACAAGCCCTTTTGCTGTATCTCAAGATACTTCTGACCACCGCATGCCTCTTAGAAATAATCTGAAAAGTAGGGGGTTTGCTGCTCGATGGCATCTTCTAGCATATCTAGTGTTTCTGCACTACATGAAAGTCTTCCTATCTTATGGAGATAGTCAGGTCGTTTGTACCCTAGCAACATCGTGGTCATGGTCTTAATATCGATCTTATCAGTGGTTTTGCCTGTGGTACGTACCACCTCACCTTTACCCTCGTTAGAGATACTGAGTGTAAAAGTCCCTTGATTACATACAAGCACTGGGTCATCCATGGTAAAAGTCCATTCCCTTTTAATGGTGTCCGGTTTAAAAGGATATTGTACAATGAACTGTTCTAGGTCAACGATTCTTGCCATGAAATAAGGTGAGATGGTTTCTTTTATATCTGCATCCTCTAGTAAGAAAGCCAGTGGCTCGTCTGTATACGTATTCCCTACTACTTTTGTAATCATAGAAAAATGGGCACTGATGAAGTTCCATAGTCCTGTACGCGCCTCTTCATTAACAAAAATCATATCTTTAATGCGAAAAACCTCATCTTTAATACCATAAAGCACATAGCCATCTGGCTCATTATTTTCACTGTAATACACCGCTGCCATCAAGTCATCTGATTCCCATAGCCAGTACTCATGCCATGCCAACTCATCTCTAAGAAGTGCACCATGTGTTTGCATAGCAAACTTATCATAGGCTTTTTTGACCGCTTCACTTTCCACATTCACTCGTTCGACTTCTCCTGATACTTGCTTTCTTTTAGGCAACTGATAGTCATTGATTTCAAAGACAATTTTATCCGATACAACTTCCCATCCCTTTCTTCTGTAATAAGGAATAGAATAAGGATAAAGATAAGATATGGTCTGTTTGCGACTCTGCATATTTTGCAAGGATTGGTCCAGTAGCTTATGCATTAAGCCTTGATTAGCATACTCAGGGTATGTACCTACTCCGGTAAGCCCACCCATATCATACGTTTTGTTAAATATTCTTACTTTCATCGGATAGACTGCTACTTGAGATATAAGTTTCTCTCCATCAAACCACCCCAGTACATCTGCCTTCTCTAAGGTAGGTGATTTGGCTCTCATAATCTCTTTTTCTTCCCATCCAACTTCTTGTAAATCTTGATTGGTCACTTGAAAAACATATCGCAACAACTGGTTGTACTGTTCAAGATGTTCGATTCCTACTTTTTTCAGCTTTAGCTGCTTTCTTCTAGCCATATACAGCAATCGCCTCACTTTCATTTGACTGCTACCATTTTATACTTATCAGTTTATACCGATTAGCTCTTCTACATTCCTGTTAACACATCTTTTTACTCTTTCTGAGACATTCCTTGCTCCTCACCCACATATATGATTGTTTCATAAGTTGCCTTAGGGATGGTTTTTATCCTAAAGGCAAAATAATACCATTTCACTACGATGATGCCTATTAGAAAAAGTCGCATCATGCTATTGTCTACTAATCCAAATGGAATAAGAATCATCAGTGTGGCTACTAAGGGAATCATTATCTTTTGTTTTCTAGTCATTTGCTTATTTTCAATAAAACTAGCCAAATGCTTTTGGTAAAGTCCTGTATGGATAAACCATTCATTCACACGCTCCGATCCTCTCACAAAACAACACGAAGCTAATAATAAAAAGGGTGTGGTTGGTAAGATAGGCAGTATAACACCTATCGCACCTAACCCAAATGCGATCAATCCGAGTACAATATAGAGTTTCTTTTTCATAGGCTATTCCTTTCTTTATCCTTCCACGGGTACTAGTTTTTTGTCTTTCAACACGTACACCTTATCACAGATAGCTGTTGTCGATTTGCGGTGAGAAATCATCACTATTGTTTGTTCTTTGCTATTGTCATGAATCGCTTTTAAGATTTCCGCTTCATTTAAAGTATCTAAGTTACTCGTTGGTTCATCTAAAATGAGTACATCACTTTCTCTTAGAAAAGCTCTTGCAAGTCCGATACGCTGCTTCTCTCCTGTGGAAACCATGCCACCTAACTCACCAACCTTCGTATCGTAACCATTTGGTAAACTCATAATAAATGGATGAATGGCAGCCTTACGTGCTGCTTCTCTTACTTCTGGATGGGTCGCATCTGGTTTTCCCAATCGTATATTTTCTAGAATGCTTTCATTAAATAAATACGTCTCTTGACTTACCAGTGTTTGACTTGCTCTTAATGATTCTGTCCCTATGGCCTTGATACTATTTTTATCAATCGTAATCTCTCCTGCATTGACATCCCAAAATCTCATAAGGAGCTTCACAAAGGTACTTTTTCCAATACCACTCTCGCCCACTAATGCTACGCGCTCACCTTTTTTTATCTTTATAGATGCCTGCTCAAATACTTTTTCTTTACGCTTTGGATACATAAAGTCTATCGCCTTATATGCGATTTCCTCATTTGTTAAGTCTGTACTTCCCTCTACTTCTTCCACCTGTGGTACTTCATCGAGTAGATCAAATAATCTTTGTGCACATGCAAAAGTCTGTAAAAGGTTGTTTGATAAATTACTTAAAGCAACTACTGGACCAAATGAAGATGCTATCATCACAATAGCTAGAAGATACGTTCCAAAGGAGATAAGTGCTTGATTATAAAGCATTGCTCCACCTATCACTGTACTTAAGACCGCAACCATAATCGTAAAATCTGCCAATGCGCGCACAAGTCCTTCATGGGCTTTAAGCCTACTTTGACTTTCATTGAGTTCTTGAGAACTGTGATTGATAGCTTTTTGACGTGCTTCACCATGGCCATACATTAAAATCTCCTTCAGCCCTCGCAGTGAATCTAGAACGAATTGATTCGTCTGTGCAAAGGTTCCACGGTATGCTACACCTGCCTCTTTTGCAAATGCCGAAGCACCATAAGGAATGATAAGTCCTACAATTAAGAAGAAAATGCCTCCAATCATGCCAAAGTAAGGATGCATACGATACAGTACTAGGGTGATGATTGTATTTGTAATCATAGCTATGCTAATAGGTGCGATGGTATGTGCATAAAACACCTCTAATAATTCAATATCTGAGGTAACCATCGTAATAAGCTGACCTTTCTCTTTACCTTCTAATTTCGCAGGTGCTAATTTACGTAGACATGCAAAGGTCTTATCTCTTAAGATCGCTAGTATCTTAAATGCAATGTAATGCCCTGACAGTTGCTCGCCATAGCGTAAGAGTCCACGAAGCACGGCACATATTCCCATGACCCATAAAGCACCTTTAAAACTTATAAATGTGAATTCGCCTATCAATGTCCCTACCGCTACAGTACTAAAGCTCGTAAGGCTTATGGCTACTAAAAAGCCTAATACACCTAAGGTGATCGTAATCATCATTACCCCTACTAAAGGTCTTAGCTCAACAATGAGCCTTTTCATCACTTGAAATCCAGATTGTCTTTTCATCTACACGATCTCCCTTAACTGTTCTAATTCATTTTGTTTAGAGACTAATGCATAGTAGTCTTGTTGGTTTTTATAAAGTTCCTCATGGCTGCCATGCTCCACGATTGCCCCTTCTTTTAGGACATAAATACAATCAGCCTTCTGAACATTGGCTAAACGATGGGAAATAACTACAACAGTCTTTGTTTTGGCTAATGCATAAATGGCCTCCCAAATCGCCTCTTCACTTTCAACGTCAATATTAGATGTTGCTTCATCAAAAATCATTATTTCATTATCTGCTAAGATAGCTCTTGCTAAAGCTAAGCGTTGCTTTTGTCCTCCTGACAAAAGGTTCCCCGCCTCTCCTACTGGTGTATCCAATCCTTCCTTAAGATTGGCTACGAATGTCTCTAACTTAGCCATTTTTAGTGCCTCTTGTAATTGTTCTTCTGTAGCCGTCGGACATGCTATGTATAAATTCTCTCTGATCGTTGTCCCAAAGATATAGCTATTGGTAGATACCAGACTCATGTGTTCATACAATTGTTTGCTACTTATATGGTCATAATCCACATCACCTATCATAATCTTGCCACCTTGAGGCAGATGATTTTTCACAAGCAATAAGGCAATAGTACTTTTTCCACTCCCGCTTTCTCCTACAAGTGCTGTAAGCTTGCAAGGTTCGATCTGTAAAGAGACCTCTTTCAAAATCTGTCTTGTCGTGTCATAGCTAAATGTTACATCTTCAAAAGTTATGCCTTTTCCTGTCTGTATGTTTTCTTTCTCTACTTCTTCTCTTTCCTCCGCATCTAAAACTTTAAACATACGCTCAGACGCTGCCATTCCGTTCATTGCTATATGGAAGAATGAACCTAATAAACGCATCGGTATAAAGAACTCTGCTGATAAAAGTACAATGACGATTAGATGCCCTACAGATAGATGCCCCCCACTATATTGCTGTAATGCCACAATACTCCCTGCAGCTGCACCCCCAAAAGCTACTAAATCCATGACGTTGATAGAATTAAGCTGCATACTTAAAACTTTCATTGTCATTACCCTAAAGTTTTCTGCTTCTTCATTCATCTTCTGATGACGTGCTTCATCTTGATTAAAAACTTTTAAAGTCGTTAACCCTTGTAGATTTTCTAAGAAAGTTCCGCCTAGATTGGCATAGCTTTTCCAGTATGTTTTTAAGATACGTTTTGCTACTTTCATAATCGCTATAATTGAAAGTGGAATAAGCGGTACGGCTATAAGTAGCACAAGCGCGGCCTTCCATGAATACGGTACAATCACTACAAACAAAGTAATCGGTGCTAATAATGCATAGAAAAATTGAGGTAGATAACGTCCAAAATACACTTCTAATTGTTCTACCCCTTCTACCATCATTTGTACAACTGCTGAAGTATCTTCAACCTTCTGGTAGTCCATACCTAGTCTCAGAAGCTTCGCATAGATTTGATGTCTTAATTTTTCTTTGGCTGTTTCTGACGCACGTGCTGAGCACTTCCCATACCATAAGTTACTCATAAAGCGCCCCATTAAAAAAATGCCCAGCGGAAGTATTTCCATTATAGAAATCCCATTCCCTTTTACCATTTGATTAATAAATTGCCCGATCCATAAAATAATAAAAATATTACATAGCAGTGCTAACCAGTTCGCTACCACTGTTAAAAGCATATATTTTTTCGATTTGTCACATAGGCTTATAAGCCTTTTGTTAATCATCATATAAGTGTCTCCTTGTCGAAATGAAACTGTGATTCATTTGATATTTGTTATCATTAACATTTAAGATACACTAATTGAGAATGCATGTCAATATTAAAAAAGGAATAAAAAAGCCAGAAGCAACTGTAAATTGGCTCTACAGTTGCTTCTGGCTTTTATTGTATTTGACTTTTTATTATATGCTTATTCCCAATTCTTCCATATATCTGGTTGATAACCTATGGTCGCCTGCTTCCCATTTCTGACAATTGGCGTCTTAAGAAGTTGTGGATACTCTAGTACTCTTTTTTCTTTGTTGATGCTAGAAGCATATTGGATACGTGACATGGCTTCTTTATCTTTGCAGTTTTCATCGATCATATTGCCTATGCCCCCAACGGCTTGCATGACGCTAGTCAGCTCACCCTTGCTCATACCTTTTTCTTTCATATCGATAAGTTGGTACTTCACTTTACGCTCTTTAAAGTAACGTTCTGCTTTTTTTGTATCAAAGCATTTTTTTGTTCCAAAAATTTGTATGTTCATCAATGAATTCCTCTTTCACTTTTTTTCATAGTATACATAGCTTGGTCTGCTTGCTTTATCATTCTATCCATATATGCCTTTGAAATCTCAAAGGATTCGGTATAGGCATGTCCCCAATCTATATCTATCTCCCTATGTAGTGGGATTGCTTTAATTTGCTTATGTATTTTATCCATTTTTGTATGAACTTCTGCTTCCTCACAGTCTCCTAGCACAATAAGAAATTCATCGCCGCCCATACGTATCACGGAATCTTGTATACCTATATTTTGCTTTAATATGTCTGCCACTTCAGCAAGCAAACGGTCGCCTATCTCATGTCCCATTGTATCGTTTATTTCTTTGAACTTCTTGAGGTCCACCATAATAAAGGCTACTTTCTTAGCGACTTGATTATGATTGTGGTAAAGAAAACGGAATTCATCTAGAAATCTACGATTGTATGCACCTGTAAGAGGATCTTCATAGATTTTGCGGTAAGTTTCAGCTATTAATTGAATGATAGTTTTATCATCTGTGTCACTCATTCCAAACTTTTCGAAGATGGATTGGTCGGCTACGCCATTAACGATTTCTAGTACGAATTCATGCTCTTCTTTTTGCTCATCGACGACTTTGATAGGCCTAGAAATAACATGATAAACTTCATCATCTCTAAATTCATACTTTTCTTTTTGTTCTTGTGTTAGGACTGCGTTCATACTTATGCAATTTTCACATCGCTTATCTTTATTCCAGACGTGATAACAGTGGTTGGCTTCATAGGTACGATCATGTGGTGACTCAAAAGTTATAACTTTTGTTTCCTTTGTATCTACAAGCCTCACTACGTCAAAAAATGGCTTCATATATTCTATCGCATTGTTGAGTTTATCTATGTTATGTCGCTCCATGTTGATTAATTATCCTCTACTTTCTACATTGCTAGTTTCATTTCCAGCCACTCCTTCAACGTATCTTCTGAGATATCCTTTCCTAAGAAGGCTAGCCATCATTCTTGATTATGCCTATCTTTACAACTTATCCTTATGTTCTATTATATCAGATACTTATTGATTTGCTTCTTTAATTTTATTATCCTATATATCTCCCTCATTCACGCTAAGCTTCTTCCATCTCGGCATTCCGTGTCTTCCTCACTATTTCCTTCACCTCTTTTTTCCACTCTTTTCGCATACTTTGATGCCAGAAAAACTCCCCTATAAAAAGAACTTTAAAAATGAAGGAATCACAAATGAGTGAGTGCAACAAACGTCTTATTGAATAAATCTTTCTACTTGCACGAATAATCTCCAATTGTAACTCTTGGGGCTTTATATTCTTAGGATAATGCACCACATGTCCATCATACTTCTCCCAATTTTGATGTATGAGACGATGTTTGTTTTGTTCATACACCGGTGTTCCCGGTGTAAAAAACATGGATTGAATAAGTACACCATGAATTTTGTTTGCCTTAACAAACGCTACAATCTTGTCCCCCACACCTATCCTATCCTCATCAGCTCCTACAATGAACAGTCCCCTCACACCTATTCCATGTCTTTGGATATTGGCAATAGATTGTACAATACGTTCGTAACTACTTTCTTTCTGGTAAACCTTAAATGTATTATCATCCAAAAATTCAATCCCCATGGCTACTTCGATAAATCCTGCTTGCTTCATTAAGTCCAAAAGTTCATCATCAAACCCTATTTCATATCTAGCCTGTACTGAAAAACGATACTTAATCCCACTTTGAATAATCGCTTTAAGAACGGAAATAGCCCACTCACGATTCTCCGCAAAATTATCATCTGTAATCCATACAACAGCACTTAACCTAGGTATCCCTTTATGCTTATGAAACGCTATTGCTTCTTTAATATCCACCACTACATTTTCGGGGGATCTCGTACGAATCTTACGTCCAAAATGTTGAATAACTGCACAATACGAGCAATTATGTGGACATCCTCTCGATGCATGAACTTGAGGCCATAATGTATTATATTTTTTAGCCTTGCGTGCATAATCATATACCAAATTACGATTAGGAATGGTATCAATAGCTTCAGGTTGCAGCCTTTTTCCCGTATTGATGATTTCCCCATCTTTTTTATAAATCACACCTGGGAATGTAATCTCTTTTTTGGTTTCTAATGCTTCAATTAATTCTATGATTGACTCATCTCCATCTCCTATCAGAAGATAGTCACCGTACTGAATAGCCTCCTGAGGATTTAACGAAGCATGCATCCCTCCAAATACAATAATAGCATCCGAACCTTTTCTAAGTTCCTTCGCTACTTCATACCCACGAACCGCATTGAATGTATTAATAGAGATAAATATGATGTCTGCATCTTGCAAGTCCTGAAAAATGATTTGTGAAATAGATTCACTATACATCAATGTATCTTCTACCCTGTCTTTCACAATTGTTGCTAATGTAATTAATCCTGTAGATGGATTTCTAATATACTTATTGTATACAAAATAATTACATATAGATTTTTTATATGGCGAATAAGTTCCAGGTTCTATAAATCTTATTTTTCTAAACATTCAATCACCCCTCTTTTTTTAGTTTACCACCTTCTCATCCAAAATTCTATCTTACTTTCATATATCGCCTCTTTTGGCATAGAATACCCCTAGAATATATCATTTAGATTATGTTATAGGGATATTCTATGTAATTTTTTTCTCCCGCTTCATAGATTTCTATAAAGCGCGATTTGCCTTCAAGGCTGGGGGACTATTGTGTGAAGTAAATAAAAGATGCAGATCTTGGCTTTTTGCCACTCACCGCAGTGCCACTTGCTATGCTAAATGCCTGCCCTCGCAGTGCTTCATTTGAATCCTAATAAGAACCCCACTTATTAGGGTTCAGATGTCGGGCTATTGCCCTATAAAAATAAAAGTAGCTGTAACCTTATGTGAGTGAACTCACCGCCACTCCCCCGCAGTGCTTCATCTGTACTCTAATAAGAACCCCACTTATTAGAGTACAGATGTCGGGCTATCGCCCTATAAAAATAAAAGTATCCATAAGCTTATGTGAGTGAACTCACAACACTTATGAATACTTTTATTTTTGCACTTCTATATCTTACTCAAACTCAATCGTTGCTGGTGGCTTGCCTGTGCAGTCATATAACACACGGTTAACCCCTTTAACTTCGTTTACGATTCTTGTTGTTACTTTTCCAAGTACTTCCCATGGAAGGTCAGCTGATTCTGCTGTCATGAAGTCGCTTGTTGTTACTGCTCTTAAAGCGATTGCATAGTCGTATGTTCTTTCGTCGCCCATTACGCCTACTGAGCGCATGTTTGTGAGGGCTGCGAAGTATTGGCCTAGGCCTTTGTCTACGCCTGCTTTAGCGATTTCTTCACGGTAGATCCAGTCTGCATCTTGTACGATGCGTACTTTTTCTGCTGTTACTTCGCCGATGATACGGATACCTAAGCCTGGGCCTGGGAATGGTTGACGGAATACGAGGTATTCTGGGATGTCTAACTCAAGTCCTGCTTTACGTACTTCGTCTTTGAAGAGTAGGCGAAGTGGTTCGATGATTTCTTTGAAATCTACACAGTCTGGTAAGCCACCTACGTTGTGGTGTGATTTGATAACTGCTGACTTGCCGTGTCCACTTTCGATAACGTCTGGGTAGATTGTCCCTTGTACAAGGAAGTCTACTGCGCCGATTTTCTTTGCTTCTTCTTCGAATACACGGATGAATTCTTCACCAATGATTTTTCTTTTTGCTTCTGGCTCTTCTACACCTTTAAGTTTCTCGTAGAAGCGTTCTTGTGCATTGACACGGATGAAGTTAAGGTCATAGTCACCGTCTGGTCCGAATACTGCTTCTACTTCATCACCTTCATTTTTTCTAAGTAGACCGTGGTCTACGAATACACATGTAAGTTGGTTTCCGATTGCTTTTGATAAAAGTACTGCTGCTACAGATGAGTCTACACCACCTGATAATGCACAAAGTACTTTACCATCGCCAATTTTCGCACGAAGTTCTTTGATTGTATCTTCTACAAATGAGTTCATCTTCCAATCACCTGCACAACCACAGATGTTGTTTACGAAGTTTGAAAGCATTGTCATACCTTCTTGTGTATGCATTACTTCTGGGTGGAATTGTACTGCATAGATGCCTTTTTCTGCATTTTCCATAGCTGCTACTGGACATACTGGTGTGTGTGCTGTCACAGCGAAATCTGATGGTGCATACTCGATGTAGTCTGTGTGGCTCATCCAACAAATTGTAGTAGGTGATACACCTTCAAATAACTTTGAGTTTGTCTCTACTTGTACTTCTGTTTTGCCATATTCACTTACTGGTGCTGTCGCTACTTTACCACCTAATAGGTGTGCTGTAAGCTGTGAACCGTAGCAGATACCTAGTACTGGTATACCTAGTTCAAAGACTTCTTTGCTACATACTGGTGAATCTTCTGCATAAACGCTGTTTGGTCCACCTGTAAAGATGATCCCTTTTGGATTGATTTCTTTGATTTTTTCTAAGCTGATATTGTATGGGTGTACTTCACAGTACACATTGTTTTCTCTAACGCGTCTTGCTATAAGTTGGTTGTACTGACCTCCGAAGTCAAGTACAATGACAAGTTCGTGCTTTTTCATATTGATTCCTCCTCAGTATTTTGATCCCCGCTAAAGCTC
Organism: Cellulosilyticaceae bacterium; assembly: GCA_051656485.1. GTDB lineage: Bacteria > Bacillota > Clostridia > Lachnospirales > Cellulosilyticaceae > JBOFDK01. The sequence goes on along the minus strand of JBOGBZ010000064.1, from coordinate 11,945 downwards.
ATTAGCTCGGTGCATGACATTCTAGTATTCAATACTATAATTTGGTGCTTCTTTTGTGATATGGATATCATGTGGATGGCTTTCTTTTAAGCCTGCACTTGTGATACGTACGAATGTAGCTTTCTCTTTAAGTGCTTCGATTGTTTCTGCTCCTGCATAGCCCATACCTGCACGAAGTCCTCCAACCATTTGGAAGATTGTATCTGCCACATGGCCTTTATATGCTACACGACCTTCTACACCTTCTGGTACAAGTTTTTTCGCATCGTTTTGGAAGTATCTATCTTTGCTTCCTTTTTCCATCGCTGCAATAGATCCCATACCACGGTATACTTTGTATTTTCTTCCTTGATAAAGTTCGATTGCTCCTGGACTTTCTTCACATCCTGCAAGCATTGAGCCCATCATACATACGTTTGCACCCATACCGATTGCTTTTACAACGTCTCCAGAGTACTTGATACCGCCATCTGCGATAACTGGTACGCCGTATGGTGCTGCTGCTGTTGCACAGTCTTCTACTGCTGTGATTTGTGGTACACCTACACCTGCTACAACACGTGTTGTACAGATAGACCCTGGGCCAATACCTACTTTAATTGCATCTGCACCAGCTTCGATAAGTGCTACTGTCGCTTCTGCTGTTGCTACATTTCCTGCGATGATTTGTAATTCTGGGTATTTTTCTTTGATAAGTTTTACTGTGTTCATAACACCTTGTGAATGACCATGTGCTGTATCTACTGTAATAACGTCTACCTTTGCTTTTACAAGTGCATCTACACGCTCCATAACGTCTCCTGTTACACCTACTGCAGCTCCTGCAAGAAGTCTTCCTTGCTTATCTTTTGCTGATTGTGGGTAAAGAATCGCTTTTTCGATATCTTTAATAGTAATGAGACCTTTTAAGTTACCTTCGTTATCTACGATTGGTAATTTTTCAATACGGTGGTGTGAAAGGATTTCTTTTGCTTTAAGAAGGTCTGTACCTTCTGGTGCTGTAATGAGGTTTTCACTTGTCATTACTTCTTTGATTTTACGGTTGTGGTTCGTCTCAAAACGTAGGTCACGGTTTGTGATGATCCCTACAAGTTTTGTACCTTCTGTAATAGGAACTCCTGAAATTCTATACTTTGCCATAAGTTCGTTTGCATCATAGACATAGTGATCTGGTGATAAGAAGAATGGATCTGTGATAACACCGTTTTCTGAACGTTTTACCTTATCTACTTCTTCTGCTTGTTCACTAATAGACATGTTTTTGTGGATAATACCAATTCCACCTTGTCTTGCGATTGCTACTGCCATACGTGATTCTGTCACTGTATCCATTCCCGCACTCATAAATGGGATATTGAGTGTAATGCTTTTTGTAAGTTGTGTTTGAAGTGAAACTGCATTTGGAAGCACGTTTGAGTAGTTTGGTACAAGTAAAATGTCGTCAAATGTAATGCCTTCTTTAATAATCTTTGACATTGGAAGTTCCTCCTAATTTATTGTTATTTTTATAATAAAAAAATCCCTCGTCGTAACGAGGAATTCTAAAAAACTTTGCTTAGTTATGTATACTAAGGGCTATTTTTTTAAAAAAATTCCTCGTAGCCCCATCATTTACGGTGATTGGGTAGAAACTCTTGGCCCGTATCGCCAAGTATATACGAAAAATATATAAAATTTTATTTTAGTTATTATAGCACATAAACTTTTAAATTGTTAGTAGTAGTTTTCAATAAATAAAGCACGCTTTATAAAGAAAAAGTATGGAGTCTATACAAATAGCCTCCATACTTATGTCATTTTATCATCCTCTATAGCGCATCACCTTATGCGGTGCTTGTTTATAGATCAATGTAAGCATATCTTCATTAGGTGTAATGAGGATACGTGTGAGCTCACCGTTATGTGCATATAAGATAGCATAGGTATCCTGAGTCCCTTCGCCATCACTTGCATTAAGACTTTTTTGAGCGCGTACTAAACTATCTTTATGCTTTTCATCTTTAATACTTGCCATCAAATCAATTTTCTTAAGATCAATGGTCATTATTTTTTTTCTACGCTCTTTATTGTAAATGACATCAATGTCTAATTCATTATTGGTTAAGATATATTCATGCTCTTTTTTTAATTTTCCTGTGAGGAATAGTGCACCCCAGCCCATGCCTAATATCGCTACTGATGCAATAAATGTACCTAAAAATAAAAATACTGTTATTGCAACGAGTACTGTGACCCCCCAAATAATGCCTTGTTGTATTTTTGCTTTACTGCTCATTTTCATTCCTACTAGTTGTTCTTTAAATACGTCGCCCATTGTGTATCTCCTTCTCTTTATTTACTAAAATAATAGCATATCTTCTAATTTTTTTCAATGAATCTTAGTGCTGTTTATACTTGTCGTTTTTTCAAAAAAAATGTATTATTGTAAAGTAATTATATTATACATATGCGGGGGTGTTCTATGTTGTCTACACAAGCTCAAATAGACTTTACAGATAAAAAATTTTTAAGCCATCTAGCGATTCTTATTTTCTTCCTTTTATTACTTCTTCCCTTATATTGGCTTTATCCTTCTGCCTTTTTTACACTATCTAAAACCATTATTTCTTGCTTGGCTTTTTACCTTATTATTTCTTCTTTTTACACGCATTACATGACTGACTACGTCTTCTTACCTACAATGTGTTTTTTCTATGGTTTTACCAATATTTTGCAACTTATTCAAGTTGTCGGTAAAGAGCTTGCACCTCCTTCGATTTCACCTCTTTTCTTTAGTATAAAAACTTATTATGTAGGTCGTGTGAGTTGTGCCGTAGCACTTATATTTGTTAGTTATTTTTACGTACATCATCGTCAAAAACTTAGGCAAGTTGTCTATAGACTTTTTATTTTTTGTATGACTTTTTTAGTGGCTAGCTTCTTTATTTTTGATGAAGCCTTTATCATGTTTACGCGCCAGCATACACTTGGTGCCTTATACCTTAATTTAGCCGATCATCTGCTCATGCCTTTAGCCTTATGTTTTACCTTTTGTCAACTTTATAAAGTTAAAGATACCTTACCGCCTACACATAAAAAAGTAATGATTCTATTTGTGTGTTGTTCCGCTATTATGGAAAGCATTGATATTCTTTACTTTGTCCCACTAACTTCTCCCTTGGTTTTTAATACATACTTTAAACTTATCACTCTTTCACTTCTACTTATTGCACAAATAGATATTTCGGTACTACGACCTTTCCAAGAGTTCTACTTAAAACGTGCTGAAGTTGAAAAGCAAATGTTCCACCATTCTAAATCACTCACTCATTACACCGAGAAAGTTGAGCAACTACAAACTGTTTTATATAGTCAATCTAATGAATACGAAAAAATGATTAGTATTTTCCCTATACCTTTTATTGTTTGTGTGGATTCTAATATTTATCAGGTAAATCCTGCTGCCCTTAAACTTTTCAATATGTCTTCTCCTCATGATCTCATCGGCACTAATATTTTAGCTTATATTAAGGATGCCCCTGATCTTCATGAGCATTTTAACGACTTAACTTCCTCTGACGGTATACTCTTAGAGGGAGAAGGCGTACTTGTCACCCCTTATAATCATACCGCAAATATTGAGTATCTCTTTACGTGTAATTCGTTTTATACACCCAATACGGTTATTTGTATCCTAAGAGATATCACCTCCTCTTATGAGAGTAAAAACGCGCAGCAAGAACTCTTTAAACACCAGCTAAAGCTAAGATATTTCTCAAGTATCTCTCATGACATTAAAACACCTATTAATATTATTTATAGTGCACTTCAAATGCAAAGTAAGTCAACGACACTTCCTGAATGTACCCATTATACAGATATGATGCACTCTAGTTGTCTGAAGCTTCTAAAACTCCTTAACAACCTTTTAGATTTAACGAAAATCGATAACCAGATGTTTTCTACTTCTCCGCAAGTATTTAATATCGTAGATGCCATTGAATCCTTGTGTGAAGTCTCTGCTAACTATATGCAAACTAAGGAAATTAACTATATCTTCGATACCGATAATGATGAAAAATACGTCTATCTTGATCCTCAGTTGATTGAACGTATCGTTCTGAACCTGCTTTCCAATGCTGTTAAGTATACGCCTAATCATGGTCATCTCTCTATTTACATTTGTGATCATGATTCCTATATTACCATTCATTTTAAAGATACTGGTATCGGAATTGCTCCAGATAAACTAGATAAAATCTTTGATCGTTATACCCTTCTATCCCAAAATTATGGGGCTCGCGATCATAGTGCTGGTATGGGGCTATCTATTGTTAATGACCTACTTCAGCTTATGAATGGTAGTATCACCTGTGAAAGTACTGTGGGTGAAGGGAGTGAATTTATCATTACCCTACCTACACCACCTTGCTCCGCTACATCACTTGATATGTCTTATAATGTTTCTTACAGTACTCAAAATATTAAAGTAGAATTTTGTGATATCTAGTTGCCAATACCCCTATTCTGTGGGACAATAGATAATTGAAATAAATGTATCTAAAGGAGGCTATTATGGAACTTATTATTGCATTAAAAGCCGTCCTACTTGGTATTGTAGAAGGTCTCACAGAGTTTCTACCCGTATCATCAACAGGACATCTCATTATTTTTTCTAATCTCATCGACTTCTATGAACACTTTGATAAATCTTATGTAGATATCTTTAATATGGTTATTCAGTTAGGTGCTATTCTAGCAGTTATCGTATACTATTGGAAAAAAATATGGTCTACAGTGATTCACCTCTTCCCTACAAAGGAAACACCACTTGAAAAAAGTGGCCTTTACTTCTGGGTGATGATCGTTATCTCTTGTGTACCAGCTGCCGCTATCGGTATTCCTTTTGACGATTTTGTACAAGCAAAACTTTTCAATCCGATCGTCGTAGCGTGTACATTATTCTTAGGTGGTCTATGGATGATCTACGCTGAGAATAAATTCCGTGGTAGTAAGACTACGAGTTTAGACCAGACAGAGCTTACACCTAAGCGTGCAATCATTGTAGGTGCTTTCCAAGTACTTTCTATCGTTCCTGGTATGTCTCGTTCAGCATCTACTATTATCGGTGGATGGGTAAGTGGTATGTCTACTGTTGCTGCTGCTGAGTACTCATTCTTCTTAGCAATTCCAGTTATGTTCGGGCAAGCATTACTCAACATCCTTAAGTTACTTCAGAGCCCTGTACCACTTACAAGTACAGCTTGGTTAGCACTTGCTATCGGCTTTATCGTATCTTTCATTGTAGCACTTCTTGTTATTGGTTCTTTCCTTGCATTCTTAAAGAAAAAACCACTGAAGTACTTTGCAATTTATCGTATTATCTTTGCATTTGTCGTACTTCTAGCAGGTGCATTCGGTTTACTTAGCCAGATTGGTTAGTATAAAAAAGACACGACTGAATAGTCGTGTCTTTTTTAGTGTAGAAAAATGCTAGGTGGCGCTGCGCTTATCCTAGTTTCAAGCCTACTGATATAATACCGAGTAGTGCTAGCGCACTACTCGGTATTATATCAGTAAAACATCTGAACAAAATAAATGCCTGCTTTCGCAGGCGCTTATTTTGATTCAGATGTTTTACATCATGCCCATTCCGCCCATGCCTGGCATTCCGCCGCCGGCTGGCATTGCTGGTTCGTCTGATTTGATATCTGCTACGATACATTCTGTTGTGAGGAATGTAGATGCTACAGATGTTGCATTTTGAAGTGCACTTCTTGTAACTTTAGTTGGGTCGATGATTCCACCGTCAACCATTGATACGTATTCTTCGCTAAGTGCATTGAAGCCCATACCTGCTTCAAGTTCTTTTACTTTGCTGATGATTACTGCTGGCTCAAGACCTGCATTTTCTACGATTTGTCGAAGTGGTGATTCAAGAGCTTTAAGGATGATACGTACACCCGTTCTTTCATCCCCTGTTGTCTCAGTGATAAGCTTCTCTACTTCTTTGATAATGTGGATGTATGTGCTACCACCACCGCCTACGATACCTTCTTCTACAGCTGCACGTGTAGCTGCTAAAGCATCTTCGATGCGTAGTTTTCTTTCTTTCATTTCTGTTTCTGTTGCAGCACCAACTTTGATTACTGCTACACCACCTGCAAGTTTTGCAAGTCTTTCTTGAAGCTTTTCACGGTCAAAATCAGAAGTTGTTTCTTCGATTTGACGACGGATAAGTCCTACGCGGTGTGCAATAGCTTCTTTGTTACCAGCACCATCTACGATTACTGTGTTTTCTTTTGTAATTTTTACGCTTGCTGCACGACCAAGTTGTGCTACTGTAGCGTCTTTAAGGTCAAGACCTACTTCTTCTGCAATCACTGTACCACCTGTAAGTGTAGCGATATCTTGAAGCATTTCTTTTCTTCTATCTCCAAATCCTGGTGCTTTAACTGCCACACAGTTAAATGTACCACGAAGTTTGTTTACTACTAATGTAGCAAGTGCTTCACCTTCTACATCTTCTGCAATAATAAGAAGTCTTGCACCACTTTGAACGATTTGCTCAAGTACTGGTAAGATTTCTTGGATGCTTGAAATTTTCTTATCTGTAATAAGAATATATGGGTTTTCAAGGACAGCTTCCATCTTCTCTGTATCTGTCACCATGTAAGCCGATAAGTAACCACGGTCAAATTGCATACCTTCTACTACATCTGATTCTGTAGTCATAGACTTAGATTCTTCAATAGTGATTACACCGTCATTTGATACTTTTTCCATAGCATCTGCAATAAGTGTACCTACTTCATCATCACCTGCTGAAATAGCTGCTACTCTTGCGATATGGTTCTTGCTATTAACTGGTTGGCTCATGCCTTTAATTGCCTCTACAGCAACTTTTGTAGCTTGTTGCATACCACGACGTATGATAATAGGGTTTGCACCTGCTGCGATGTTTTTTAAGCCTTCTGTAATCATTGCTTGTGCAAGTACAGTAGCAGTTGTCGTACCATCTCCAGCTACGTCATTTGTCTTTGTAGCTACTTCTTTTACAAGTTGTGCACCAATGTTCTCGAATGGGTCTTCTAATTCAATTTCTTTCGCAATAGATACACCATCATTTGTAATAAGTGGTGTTCCATATGATTTATCTAAAACCACGTTACGACCTTTTGGTCCTAATGTTACTTTTACTGCATTTGCTAATTGATCTACACCTGATTGAAGTGATTGTCTTGCTTCAATTCCAAAACGAATTTGCTTTGCCATTTCTCTTCCTCCTCAAAATTGTCTTTATTTAGATACTTTATTTTTATTATTCAACGATTGCTAAGATATCATTTTGTCTTACAATCACGTATTCTTCTTTTTCAAGGGTTACTTCTGTGCCAGCGTATTTTGAATAAATAACTTTATCGCCTACTTTTACTTCCATAGCAACTTTTTCGCCGTCTACAATACCACCTGGGCCTACTGCAACAACAATAGCCTCTTGTGGCTTCTCTTTAGCCGCCCCTGTAAGAATAATACCTGACTTTGTTTTTTCTTCTGCTTCTAAATGTTGAATAACCACTCGGTCACCTAATGGTTTTAAGTTCATAAAAATACCCTCCTTTTAATTTAATAAATAATCACTGTTAGCACTCACCCTAAAAGAGTGCTAACTACATTTATAATATTAGGGCATTATCCTCTAAATTGCAACCCCAAATTTAATTAATTTCGAAATTTAACTTGGTTTACTTTTCCTCTATTTGAAGAGAGCATTTTCTCTACCATAGAAGAAGAGATACTGCTGCGCATAGCCTGCTAAGTCACCGAAATACGCCTTTGCAAACTGCTGTATATACTCTGGTTTTTTCTCTTCACCATTAAAATAAAGCCCTTCTATCACACGTTTGATCCATACATCTGTAGGAAATACTTCTGATTTACCATAAGCAAACAGTAAGATACAATCGGCAATTTTAGGTCCTACACCTCTAATCTTCATAAGTTCGCTCTTTGCATCCTCTGCTGAAAGAGTGAAAAGCTCATTAAGATTAATCTTTTCTTCTGTAATTTGCTTACAGGCATCCATAATATAGGGCGCACGAAAACCTACCTTACATGCTCTTAAATCTTCCTCAGAAGCTTTTACTAACTGCTCTGCCGTCGGAAACGTAAAGTATTTACTCTCATGATTTTCTTCATCTATGATACCTGTTCCATAAGCTTCGCAGATATAGTTGATACACTGCTTAATATGGGGAATACTTTTGTTTTGAGATATGATAAAGGAAATAAGCATCTCCCAAGGATCTTGCTTTAAGATACGTATCCCTTCTCCAAAAGCAATGGCTTTTCTCATATGCTCGTCCTTTTCTGCTAATACCTTAGTAATATTCTCATAGTCTGTATTGACATCAAAATACGGACACCATATCTCTTCAAATTCGCTGCCTGTTATATAATGAATAAGAGGGCTTGTACTTCCTTCTTGTTGACATATCTTAATGAGTTTTTGCTTAGCTATAAGTAAATAACTTATGTCTGATAATGGTTCAAATCTAAATACCTGACCACTTTCGAGTATTTGCTTAATATCAAAATGAGATATATGCTTTATCATGACAACATTTTGCATTTTACCACACCCCTGCTCATTTTTTTCCTCTTATAGTATTTCCAACAGCTTTCGTTTTATCCACAAGCCTCTCTTTAGTTATACCCTTTATCAACACAAATTGATAGGTGTTTTGTGTAAAATGTGAATAATTGTGCTATAATAAGATATCTTAGCTATAGAAAGGTTGTGCCTTTATGAAAGACACTATTTACACTATTCCCCTTACAGATGCTTTTCAATCAGGTGATGAGTGCCCTTTTTGTTTTATTCATCGCAAGCTTGAAGAAGATGCTATCTCCTTTACATTAGGTTCTTCTTATATGCAAGATGATATCCGAGAAGTCACTGACCAACTTGGTTTTTGTTCTCATCACTATAAAAAACTTTATGATTACGGTAATCGTCTAGGCCTTGCCTTAATCCTTCAAACCCACTATCGTTCGCTTGCTAAAACATTAGAACACGAATTACAGACATCACTTCCTACACTTTCTTTCGTAGAGAAGCTTACTAAGAAAAAAATGCTAGAAACTACATCTCTTATTGATTCGCTTCATCAACGTACCAATAGTTGCTACATATGTACACGTATAGAATCTAATATGGAACGCTATTGTAAAACTTTTTTCCATCTTTTAAGGACTGATGATGCTTTTAAAATACTCTTTAAAGAAAGTAAAGGCTTATGCCTACCTCATTTTTCATTGCTTCTCGAAATGGCACCCTTGTATCTTGATGAGCGTACAAAAACTTTCTTTTTTGAAGAAAGTCGTCGTCTTGTACTTGAGAGCTTACAACGTATAGAAGAGGATCTTTCTTGGTTTATCGACAAATATGATTATCGTAATAGTGCTGCCCCTTGGAAAAATGCAAAGGATGCCATTCCTCGTGCTATCCAAAAAGTAGGGAGTGTACATGTGCAAGACCCTCCTTTTAAATCCTCAAACTAAAAGACAGCCTCAGCTGTCTTTTTTTAGTATTCTTCGATTGCCTTTACGCCGTCTAACTCTAGGAGTTTTTTGACAACACTTTCATGGGTACTTCCTTTTTCGGCTTTAAGGGTAAACAAGCCTGCTATAACGGCCTCTTCCACTTCGTTGGATTTGATCATCTCTATATCCAGTACTTTGATTTGTATAGAACGTAGATGCTCTAGAAATATCCCTATATCTGATAAGGATTCAAATTCTATATAAAGGTTCAATTCACTTGAATGATGTGTAACCCTACCTCCTATGCCATGCAACATGCTCATTGCGATATAAATCATTAGACACCCTACTATTGCCCCTTCATAGTAGCCTATCCCTATAGTCAGTCCTATACATGCTGATGCCCACAGCCCTGCTGCAGTTGTTAGCCCTTTAACTCTATTTCTTCCTGTTACGATAATGGTTCCTGCTCCTAGGAAACCTATACCACTAATAACTTGGGCACCCATTCTGGTTGGATCGCCTACATGGTACATTTGGGCAATATATTGATTCGTTATCATGACCATCGTGGCACCTATACACACAATCATATACGTTCTGAATCCTGCTGGCCTATTTTTTCGACCTCTTTCAATCCCTAAAATACCACCACATATCAATGCAAGTAAAAGCCTTATAAAGGTAGATATAATATTGACGTCTTGTAATATTTCCATATTGCCGCATCCTTTTTTTATTTTCTCTCTTTATTTTACTTTTATTTACACGATGTTATACCTTAAATAGTCTACAAATAAATTTTAATCCTACTTATTTTTGAAAAAGCGCTTCTAGCTCTTCTTGGGCTGGTAAATAAAGCATCCCATTTCCCTCTACTACTTTTGGTAGCTTGACACTGACTGTTCGTTTAATAAGCTGTGCATAGAGCTCTAATTCAGTAAGTGGTCTTCCAAATGCTTTTATACCCCATTCTGCAAGAAGTGCAAGTGCACCAGACACATGTGGCGTAGCCATAGATGTCCCTGAAAGTATGACATACTTTCCTCCTGGAAAAGTAGATAAAATATTGACACCTGGGGCAATCAAATCTACTTGATTATTTGAATTGGAGAAAGCCGCTCCCTGACGATTAAAAGTCATCGCTCCTACTGATACTACTTCTGCATAGTATGCAGGATAAGCATATTCTGAAGTCTCTGGTCGTCCATCGCCATCATTTGATGCCGCACATACAACGATTATCTCAGCTTGCACAGCTTTTTTAATCATATTATGAAGTGGGGGATAGTCTTGTGGCCCACCCAATGACATAGATATAATGCTTACTTTTTGTTTGATGGCATAATCAATAGCTGCAATCAGACCTTGATAACTTCCCATACCTTTGGAGTCTAAGACTTTCAAAATGAGCAATTTTGCATCTGGAGCTACACCAGTAACACCACTTCCATCTCTCTTTGCTGCAATGGTTCCTGCTACATGTGTGCCATGACCATTATAATCCATATAATTATTAGGATCGCCTTTATCATCAGCTGTAAAATTTCTTCCCCCTATAATCTGTCCTGCCAAATCTGGATGATTTTTATCACATCCGGTATCAAGTATAGCTATTTTTATATTCTTCCCCGTAATATCTTGCTGCCAAAGTTTTGATGCACCTATTTCACTTACTCCCTGGGGTACGTCTGCTGTACCTACTTCCTTTGTAACTATTTGCTTAGATGCTATTAGTTTGATTTCTAACATGGTCATCCCTCCTTACTGCATTTTATTCAGAAGACTTAATAAATGTCCATGTTGTATTTTTACGCAACAAAAAAGTGGTAGTTTTCACTACCACTTTTAGTAAGCCGATGATCGGACTCGAACCGATAACCTGCTGATTACAAATCAGCTGCTCTGCCAATTGAGCCACATCGGCATAACGTGCACAGAAAGATTCGAACTCTCGGCCTTCTGATCCGTAGTCAGACGCTCTATCCAGCTGAGCTATGCGCACATATTAGTTATGATTGTTTTATAATTTACATAATTTTTTTGGTTTAGCAAAAAAATAAACGTGCACAGAAAGATTCGAACTCTCGGCCTTCTGATCCGTAGTCAGACGCTCTATCCAGCTGAGCTATGCGCACATATTTGTTTATATTGGCTTGCTAAGTCAAAATAACGTGCACAGAAAGATTCGAACTCTCGGCCTTCTGATCCGTAGTCAGACGCTCTATCCAGCTGAGCTATGCGCACATATTATCTTTAGTTTACCCATTTTTTATAAATATATGCCCAAGACCGGAATCGAACCGGTACGGATGTTACTCCGCAGGATTTTAAGTCCTGTGCGTCTGCCAGTTCCGCCACTTGGGCATACAATGGTCGCTATAGGGCTCGAACCTATGACCCCCTGCTTGTAAGGCAGG
>JBOGBZ010000063.1:0-5080 GCA_051656485.1 Cellulosilyticaceae bacterium | reverse complement strand
AAAAGAACAATAGTCCTATCATCCCTAGCACACAATTTCTGGCTGTCTCAGAGGATTTCTCTATATATCTATAGCTTTCTTTTTTAGTTTTTCTGCCTATTTTATTTAGATTTGTATAGAAGCTTTCTCGTAGGCATCGTGTATTTTCTAATACACGTTTTTTTACAAATAAACCTTCTAGAAAAATCCGCTCTGCTTCTTTTCGTCCTTCATAACGTTTTTGCCATACTAGTTTCCATTTTTTTGAGACCATTTTTTCTTTTTCCCATTGTATAGCTTTTAATGATCGCCACGTTAGCGTGTAACTATAATCTTCTTCTGCTACCATTATTTTTACATACCCTTGATTCGCTAAGTTTAAAATAAGCGGTATGATGTCTTCTTCATTCAGGCATTTCTTATATATGAGTGCTACTTCCATTGCATTTAACCCTACTGGAGCATACGGTAATGGTTTGATATGCTTTACTGTATGTGATGATTTTTCTCCATATCTGAACCATAGTAAATAAGCTAGTATGATGCCTACTATTCCCCCTATTATGTGCATCGCCCCCTCCTACTCTATCTTATAAATTCTTGCCTCATAAGGTCGTAAGCTTAATTCTCCCTCTACTTCTACATGCTGTGCCATATCATGTGTACAATGTATGATCTTTATGAGCTGCTGTCCTATATCCTTTTTGTGTACAGTGGATGTCTTTGTAGAAAGATTAATAAGTATAAGCATGGCTCTTTCTTTTGTCTTTCTGATATAGCCTACTACGTGCTTATGTCTTTCTATAATAGGTATAAAGTCTCCCCATATAAGGACAGGATAAGTATTTCTCACACTAATCATCTCTTGATAAAATCTAAATAAAGAGTCCTTGCTTTCTAAATCTGATTTCACATTAATACTTGTGTAATTAGGATTGACTTTAATCCATGGTATCCCTGTGGTAAATCCACTATTCTCCGAATCATCCCACTGCATAGGTGTACGACTGTTATCTCTAGTCACTTTCTTTACGATGCGCTCTGCCACCACTTTTGGTAAATGCATCATAGACTGCAATACCCCATAGGCATTCATCGCCTCATAATCTCGCCATTCCTCTTCTTCAAGTAGGCAATCTGTCATGCCTATCTCTTCCCCTTGGTAAATAAATGGTGTCCCTCGTAAAGTCAAATTAAGCAGACAAAGCGCCTTGGCACTTTCTAACCTGAATGTTTTTGTATCTCCAAAGCGTGATACCTGCCTATTTTGATCATGATTAGATAAGTAGTTTCCCGTCCATCCCTCTTCGTTACTCATCATCTCCTGCCATCTATAAAGTACTTTTTTGAAATCTAATATACGCCACTTATAAAGCTTTCTAAAATCATACTTCCCCAGTTCCCCATAGCCAAGATTATGGAGATCAAAATGCATCATCATCTGAAGTTCATGGTGGGTCGGATTCGTATAGGCTACCACATCTTCTGGTGTCGCCAAGGGACCTTCTCCTATGGTCATACATTTATAAGGTTCGATTACTTCTTGATACATTTCTTTTAAGTACGCATGGGTCTTCGGTCTATTCAGCGTTAACTCTCCTGGAAATTGAAGTCCTTTTCTGTGTGGAGTCTTATCTGGCAATCCTTCTGCCTTACTAATGGTATTAATGACATCCATTCTAAAACCGCATACACCTCTGTCTAACCAAAAGCGCATAATCTTATAGATATCCTGACGCAAACTAGGATTCTCCCAATTAAGGTCACATTGGTTAGGGGTAAACTGTGTCAGATAATACTGCTCACTTTTCTCATCATAAGTCCACGCACTTCCACCAAAGAAACTCATCCAATTATTCGGTGGGCCATCTTCCTTACCTTCTTTAAAGATATAGTAATCTCTATATTTAGAAGTGCTATCTCTTAACGCTTCTCTAAACCATGGATGCTGATCTGATGTATGATTCGCTACAAGGTCCATAATAATTCCTATGCCATATCTAGTGGTTTCCCTTATAAGTGCATCGAAGTCTTCCATCGTACCAAATTCCGGATTGATGCGATAATAATCACTGATATCATAACCATAATCCTTGTTGGGCGATAAGTATACAGGTGATAGCCATATCATATTAATCCCTAAGTTTACGAGATAAGGTATCTTCTCTATAATCCCTTGAATGTCCCCTATCCCATCTCCATTCGAGTCGTTAAAAGACCTTGGCCATATCTGATAGACGATCTTACCTTTCCAATTGTCCATGTATCCAACACCCTTCCTACACTACATACCTTTTATTACTAGTATAATCAAGGTTTTGACTTCCTATTACATGTCATTTAAATGTAATACAGGAGATTCCACTTATTCTTTTAAATGGTCTACACGATTTATATATTCAATATAGCGAATAGGCCCCTCTAGTTTCCATAGATTAACGGATGTATCTTGAAAACGTATACCTACTTTTGCATCCATTGGCAAATTCATAAAACTTCTAAAAAGCATATTGATGGTACCACCATGACTTACAATAACGATGCGTTTATAATCGCTATACTCATGAATCAGCTTTGACATCACTGTTTCTGCTCGCATACGGAAGGCAATGCGCGATTCCTTCTCGTAGTATTCGCTATGGGGATATTCATGGTCAGGCAGTGGGTATTTCTCATCAGCCTCTTTTCTATCCATACCTGCTAAAAGACCATTATTAAATTCCATCAATTCATCCCAGTACAATACTTCTGCACCTACTTCTTCTTGGATAAGTTCTGCTACTCTCCTTGCCCGCTTAAGTGGACTTGATAAAATAAGGTCTATCTCATAATGCTTCTTCATCCACTTTGCCAATGCCTTCCCTTGATTTTCCCCTCGTTCTGTCAGTGGAAAGTCTGCTCTTCCTTCTATACATCCTATAATATCTGCTTCTGACTCTCCATGTCTTACAACTAATAATTCCATAGTATTATCCTCCTCTATACGCTCTACTTTTACTCTTATTGTATGACTTTTGTTTTTAATTTTCAATATTTTACACACAACTTTGATCAACTGATACTTCTTATATACCCTATAAAAAAATCCCGTATTTTTTTTCATATCCCTCAACAAAATATCCTTATCAATTGTATTACTATAAAATGCATGACTCTCAGGAGGCTAAATAGTGAATCTAGATTCTAACTATACCGAACAAGAAATAACTCGTTTATATACACAATATGTAGATATGGTCTACCGCATCTGCTTTATGCTTCTTAAAAATGAAGCGGATACAGAAGATGCTGTCCAAGCTGTCTTTATCAAAGTTATGGAAAAGCCTATTACCTTCCATAATAGTAACCACGAAAAAGCATGGTTTATCGTCACTGCACAGAACCATTGTAAAAATCAACTCAAAAACTGGTGGCAAAAACGTACAGAGTTTCAGCCCGACTATCACGATTCCATCCACCAAGATGAAAAAAGTGAACTACTCGAACTGGTCATGAAACTTCCCGAAAAATATAAATTACCTATTTATCTCTACTACTATGAAGGCTACCGTAGTGATGAGATTGCTCAGATATTAGAACTCAATGCATCAACCCTACGTTCGCGTCTTAAAAAAGGCCGTGAACTACTCAAATTAACCTTAGGAGGTAATCCCCTTGAATAAACACACACTTAATGAAACCTTTGAATCCATCACCCCATCACTTGACCAAAAAGAACGTATGCTAAAAAACATTTTAGCTCATACTTCACATACTTCTAAATCTACCCCTAAAGAAACACCATCTAAGACAAACTACCGCCCTTTGCTAGGTATGGCAGCCGGTCTTCTTCTCGTCATTGGTCTTGGTACAAATCTTGACTTCACGACTTCTGTACCACCTCAAGCTAATCCAACAGATCAACCAGTCTTAGAAAACACACATAATGTAGGCTTAAGTGACTTAGAAATCCTTACAGAAAAGATAACTTTAGCCAACACTGCTACAAATGAAGTGCTTACTACTTTAAGTATTGAAGAAACACAAGAACTACTCACGCTTATAACTCGTAGTACGTTAGTTGAATCCTCTTCACTTGATATCACAACACTTTTTGATACAGCCTCACCTAAAGCAATCCTTACCCTTATCTGTACCTTTGAAAGTGGTGTAGAAATAAATCTAACTATCGATCCAGAGCACAGTATCTTTCTTTTAGGAAGTAACTACTACCATATGTCTGATGCACTGACCACTTACGTAACTAACCTTCAATAAATTTAAAAGTATCCTCTAACGTTTTTAATGCGTTAGAGGATACTTTTTATCGATCACTTTATGCTGCTGGTACTAATGCTACTTCTGCTTCTATAGGTGTGATGCGTCCACTTACTTCGATGCCTTCGACACCTTTGTCTTCAAGATACTGAATGACAAGTTCATCAAGTGCTGAGTATTCACCTATTACTTTATTGCCCTTAAACATGGCATAGCCATCGCCACCTGCTGCTATAAAGTCATTAGTTGCTAACTTATACGTCTTAGCCATATCGATTGGTTTACCATTTATAAGGATCTCTACTATTTTACTACCTTCTGGTTGTGCAGGATCAAAACTATACGTCATCCCTGCCACATGACTAAAAGCACCATTAGCTACTGGATACTTCGCTACACCTACTTCAAGTGCTTCTTTAATCTCTTGCCCAGTTACTTCAATCATTGTACCTGTGTTTCCAAATGGAAGTACTGTGATTACCTCTTTTTTCGTGATATCTCCTACATCTATAGATGCTCTGATACCACCACCATTGGTAAGGGCTACATCTGCACCTGTTGCATAAAGAAGTGCATTGGTAATGAGATTACCTAAGTTTGACTCGCCTGCTCTTACGACTTCACGTGTACCTTCTAAAAGTACAGGTGTTGTGCCTACTACTTCACCTGCTATAACTTCAAACTCTTCTTTAAGTACTTTAATAAGGTCTACGACTTCCTTATCTGCCACTAAAGATGCACCATCTGCTTTTGTCACATGCTCTGCTACAAATTCGAAAGTACCATCTGCCTTAAAGTAAATGTTTACCTGACCAATGTTCTTTGTATAATCTCCTGATTGTAC
>JBOGBZ010000062.1:0-15217 GCA_051656485.1 Cellulosilyticaceae bacterium | reverse complement strand
AAACATCTCCGTACCCACCATATCTTTCAAGGTACCCCTTAAAACTATATATTGTATTTCTTTGTATTTTAATATACAATATATAATAAAAGTGTGAGGAGGCGACACGATGCATCATACCAATGAAGATTTTACCATTAACAAATTAATTGTGCTTTATTTACTCAGTGAAGTCAAAATGCCTCTTACTCTTTCTCAAATCACACAAATCATTCTGGAAAGAGGCTATACTGATTATTTCTCTATGCAGCAATACCTGAATCAACTTGTGGGTTCAGAGCTCATCGTTAAGTCTTCGGATAATAACGTTTCTTTATTTGAGATATCATCAAAAGGACTTCAAACATTAGAATTTTTCGTTACACGTATTCCACTTTCTATTCGTAAAGAACTTGACCAATTTATTTCTACAAATTGGCGTAAATTACGTAGTCAATTGGACGTGTCTGCTGAGTATATTCCCTATAAACAACACGAATACATCGTACACTGTAAAGTCACAGAGAATGATTCACCTCTCATCGACCTTAAGCTCAATGTTGCTTCTAAAAAGCAAGCCATTGAACTTTGTGAGAATTGGAAAAGTAATTCTGATCGTCTATACAGTGAAATTATTCAAGTATTATCAAAATAACCCCTATCAAACACATGTGTTGATAGGGGCTTCTTTATGCTCATTGGTGTAATAGTTCCACAAATTGCGGATGGTCTTTTACAAAATCTAAATCGTTATTCGGATCATTCTTCAGTAAATCTATAAAAACTTGACTAAACTGTTGGTGCTCTGCATCCTCTACTTCTTTCTGCTTGATGTGTCTATAAAGCTTCGACTCAGATGTGTCCCATTTCTTGCGTATAACCGGTAGCATCTCCTTAAGCGTTGCTAGTGTGCCTTCCACATCTTTTTGCCTTGTATAAAGCTGGAAATACGTGACGTAGGTATTGTAATCCCATAAGTCAAATAGACCATTCATCTTCTCTACTACTTCTGCAAAGTACTTGGCATCCTCATAGCGTTCTTCCTTAAGTGCAATCTCCATCATATAAGCTAAAATGGTAAAGACCTCTGTAGTGGTAGAAGTGTGATATCTGGGTAGCTATTTCCTTTCTCCCATTTATTCACTGCTGGTGTAGATACCCCTAAATAGTCTGCTATTTGCTCTTGGGTTAATCCTAGTTCATGTCTTTTTTGCTTGATGACTTCATTAATTTTCATGACGCTTACTCCTTATATGGTAGTTATCACAAAAGCTTTTGTTAGTATTATTCTAGCAGACACAAAGGCCATTCACAATTGATTGCTAGTTAAGTTAAAGTTAAATAAATTAACTTGTGGTTATGCGTATTTTCAGGCACAAAAAAACGGAAGTGATTACTCACTTCCGTTTCTTATTTATAATCGGGGTGACAGGACTCGAACCTGCGGCCTCCTGAACCCAAATCAGGCGCTCTAGCCAAACTGAGCCACACCCCGATATAAGAGCGCGAGACGGGATTCGAACCCGCGACCCTCTCCTTGGCAAGGAGATGCTCTACCCCTGAGCCACTCACGCATACTTGGTATTGCCTTTCGACATATAGAATAATATCATATCCTCTGACTAGTGTCAAGCGAATCACATTATTTTTTTCATATTTTTTTACTTTTTATATCCCTATGCACTTATTCTTCACTAAAAAAATCTCCCATTTCTTTGAGGACACTTTCGATCTGTTCATCTTTATATAGCTTAGGACCTTCTGATGCCTTTAGCTCTTCTTCAATCCCTTGTGATACATCACCATCTAGGATCGATAAATCTAGACGCCCATGCTTCATATAATACTGCTTTTCTAATGTATACATCTGACATCTCCTTACTGATTTAATCGTCAAAACTAACTGTATCATACCACTTTATAATACTTTTTTCAATATTTATAAATTTTGTATTTTTTTAAGAAAAAAGACACCTTTAAGGTGTCTTTCTAAGTTTATTGTTCTTCTACAGTTGTATAGGCTTCGATCATGCCATCGAAGATTTCCCATACTTCTTCTTTTCCTTGCTTTGTCTGTGCTGAGAAAGTAACAAGAAGATCTTGAGGTCTTAAGTTTAAGCCTTTCTTCACCATTGCCGTATGCTTTTGCACTTGGCTACGATTAAGCTTATCTGCTTTTGTAGCGATAACAACTACTTGGTTATGGTAATGTGCAAGCCACTCGTACATCATCTTGTCGTTAGCGCCTACTTCATGGCGAATATCTATAAGTAATACCACAAGTTTTAAGTTATCTCTTTTTTCAAGGTAACCTTCAATGAGTTTCCCCCATTTTTCACGCTCTGTCTTTGATACTTTCGCATAGCCGTACCCTGGTAAGTCTACAAAATGCACTGTGTCATTTTGAATGTTGTAGAAGTTGATTGTTTGTGTCTTTCCTGGCTGAGAACTGGTGCGGGCAAGTGCCTTTCTATTGATAAGGCAGTTGATAAGTGATGACTTACCTACATTTGATTTACCTGCAAAAGCAATCTCTAATGTATCATCTGTTGGAAATTGACTTTTGTTACCTGCTGTTATAATAAGGGATGCTTGTGTTACGTTCATTCTGTTTCCTCCTATACTTCTGCAAAGACGTGGTCAAGGATTTCATCCATTGTCTCTACATAGTTCACTTTCATCTTTTCTAAAACGTCCTCACTGATGTCATGGACGCTCTTTGTATTTTGTTTTGGGATAATGACCTCATAAATGCCTGCGCGTTTAGCTGCTAAAATCTTCTCTTTAAGTCCTCCAATAGCTAACACACGACCTCTAATGGTAATTTCCCCTGTCATCGCCACATCTGCACGTATAGGTTTCTTTGTAAGCGCTGATATAATGGCTGTGGCCATGGTAATCCCTGCTGATGGGCCGTCTTTTGGTACAGCACCTTCTGGGATATGAATGTGAATATCTACATTCTTATAAAAATCTGGGTCTAATGCTAATTCATGGGCTCTTGAGCGGATATAGCTCATGGCTGCCTTCGCTGACTCTTTCATCACATTGCCCATATTACCTGTGAGTTCGAAACTGCCCTTACCTTCCATGATATTGACTTCGATGGATAAGGTGTCGCCGCCTACAGAAGTCCATGCGAGACCACGTACGACGCCGATTTGAGGCTCTTTGTTTTTTTCTTGAATGCTATATTTAGGTATTCCTAAATAGTCTTGCACTTTTTTAGTCGAGATACTCACACTTTTTTTATTTTCTTCCATAAGTTCTCGCGTTACTTTTCTGCATAGTGTGCCAAGCTGACGTTCTAATGTTCGCACACCTGCTTCTCTTGTGTAGTAATCAATCACATAACGTAGCGCTTCATCATTGATTTTACACATACGTTTATTCAAGCCATGTTTACTAATGTTTTGTGGCAATAAATAACGTTTAGCAATCTCTAATTTCTCGGTCGCAGTATAGCTCTCTACTTCTATAATCTCCATACGATCGAGAAGTGGTCTTGGTATGGTGGATAAAGTATTGGCAGTGATGACAAACATGACTTCACTTAGATTCATAGGTACTTCTAAGTAATGATCTCTAAAGGTATGATTCTGTGCACTATCAAGAATTTCTAATAATGCCGCTGCTGGGTCACCTCTAAAGTCTCCCATCATCTTATCCACTTCATCGAGAAGCATAACTGGATTCATAGACTTACTCTGAATCATACCTGATACGAAGCGCCCTGGTAATGCACCTACATACGTACGTCTATGCCCTCTTATCTCAGCTTCATCACGTACGCCACCTAAGGCTATACGCACATAATTTCTACCCGTCGCTTCAGCGATAGACTTCGCAATAGAAGTCTTACCAACCCCTGGAGGCCCTACCAAGCATATAATTGGTGCTTTCATTTGTGGCGTCATCTTTTTCACTGCTAAGTATTCAACGATACGTTCTTTGACTTGCTTAAGCCCATAATGGTCTTTCTCAAAAGTATCTCTTGCTTGTGCAAGGTCGATGTTTTCTTCGGTCTTTACACCCCAAGGTACATCCACTAACGTCTCAATATAAGTACGTAGCATGCCACTTTCTGGTGAGTGACTTGAAGTCTTTAGAAGTTTACCGATTTCCTTCTCTAGCTTCTCTTTTACTTCTTGATGGCCTTCTAAATCCTTAAGCTTTTCACGATACTGTGCCGCTTCTTGTTGCACACCATCTTTCTCACCTAATTCTTCTTGGATGACCTTTAGTTGCTCACGTAGGTAATATTCTTTTTGTGTTTTATCGATATTTTTTTGAACTTTAGATTGGATTTGCTTTTGGATTTTAAGAACTTCTACTTCACTTTCTAGTATTTCAATCATGTAAAACATACGCTCTTTAATACTCGTCGTCTCTAGAATAAGTTGTTTTTTGGCTACTTCTAGTGGCATATTCGCAATGATCAAATCCATCACTTCTACAGGACTATTGGCCCCAAGTATATTGTACACCATCTCCATAGAAAGCTTATTTTGTAAACTTGCATAACTCTCAAACAACTCGCCTATTGTACGGATAAGTGCTTCTGTTTCTACACTTTCATCTAATTCTGGTTCTGGGATCAGCTCTACTTCAGCGGTCATATAACCTTCATCTTGAACGTCTAGAATACGTACACGTTCTTCACCTTCCACCAATACTTTGATTGCTGGTGGCTTTAATTTAACGATTTGCTTGATATGTACTAGGGTTCCTACTTCATATAAGTCTTCTGCACTAGGTTCATCTACATGAGTGTCTTTTTGGGTTACAAGGACGATTTTCTCGCCACTTAGCATGGCGTTCTCGATTGCCTTTAAAGACTTATCTCTTCCTACATCAAAGTGAATAATCATATTTGGAAAAACAGTTAACCCTCTTATAGGAAGAAGCGGTATATGTAATGTCTTGTTCTTCATTATGTATCTCCTTTTTCTGTATTTTACTTTTTACATGCTTTAAAGGCATACTCCTTAGAGTATACCTTCATCTGCACAACTTTTATGCATGTAAAGTACTTGTCGCTTGCTGTATAAGACCTTTTTCCCAAATGTAATGGATGGCTTCTTCCACCTTACTTACGGGTATAATCTCTATATCTAGCTGTTCAAAGCTTGCTTGCATATTCTCTTTTGGAATAAGTACAGCTTTTGCCCCAGCATTTTTAGCTGCCATAATCTTCTCTGGTACGCCGCCTACTGGGTAGACTTCACCATGTATGGTTACTTCCCCTGTAATCGCTAGACGACTCGGTATAGCTTCATTGGTAATGGCTGAATACACTGCACAAAACATCGCCAATCCTGCGGACGGCCCATCGATAGGCATACCTGAAGGAAAATTAATATGAATAAAATACTGACTGATATCAATATTATAATGGACTTGCAATAAGGTCAATACATTTTCTACAGAACTTGATGCCATACTCTTACGTTTGGTCGTACGCTGACTACCACGTATCTCTTCTTCTTCAACAATTCCTGTAATTTTGATACTTCCATTTCCTTTTTCCACTTTCTTAGCAATGGCCTGAACTTCAAGTACCATCCCTTTGGTATGCCCTACCACACCTAGTCCATTCACTTTACCTATATGATACGCTGTATCTAACTTTTTGTGAACTTGCTTCGTATAACCACCAGATTTTACCACCCATTCCACATCTTCTTCTCCGATGATTTCCTTACCATCTAGAAGCATCTTATTGTACGCCGTCTGTAAAATAGTAATGGCATCTCGGCCATTGGCCGCATGACTAACGATGAGGGCTTTACCTTTATCTTCTATGGCGAACTGATTGTTCTCTACGGTATTTGTGATCATCTGCTCTAAGTCTTCTTCTTCGAGATCTTTAAAATGGATCTCTACACAGCGTGAACGTAGTGCTGGTGGGAGTTCTTCACGTGACCTGGTGGTAGCCCCTACAAGTCTAAAGTCTGCTGGTAAACCCCTTTGAAAGATATCATGGATATGCTTAGGAATGTTTTCATCTTTTGAAGAGTAGTATGCACTTTCTAGAAAGACCTTACGGTCCTCTAATACTTTAAGGAGTTTATTCATCTGGATAGGATGTAGTTCACCAATCTCATCAATGAATAATACACCACCGTGTGCTTTCGTAACTGCACCCGGCTTAGGTTGGGGTACACCCGCACTTCCATAGGCGCCTGCCCCTTGATAAATAGGGTCATGTACTGATCCTATAAGGGGGTCTGCCACACTTCGCTCATCAAACCGTAACGTCGTCGCATCCAACTCGATAAACTTAGCATCTGGCTTAAAGACTGCAAAAGGGCTTTCCTTAGCCACTTCTAGCGCTATACGTGCTGCTGCCGTCTTTCCCACACCCGGACTACCATAGATGATAATATGCTGAGGATTAGGGGTACATAATGCATTCTTCAACGCACGCACACCTTCTACCTGACCTATGATGTCCTTCTCTTTCTTAGGTCGCATCCTCTCTGTGAGAGGTTCACTCAAGCTGATGCGCCTTAACTTCTCCATCTCCTCATACTTCTCTACGGAGTCTTTATGCAAATTCACCTTCGAACTCTTTGTATTTTGAAGCTGTGTAAGGAAATAAATACCGATTACACATGTAAAAAACAATTGTATGCCTGCAACAATACCCTGTACCACTTCTGTATGCCTCCCTTATCAATGCTTTTTTAAAAGTATTGCCCGAGAGGCCTAAGTACATACACCATGGCAAAAGAAACTGCCCAAAAGTTACATGGACTTTTGGGCAGTCTTTTGCATTTATGCTGGTTCACCATCAGAAGCTTTTGAAGCTTTCTTCTTAGATGTAGTTGCTTTTGCATCTTTATAGATAATCTGTGGCTCTTTGTTTTCTGTAATAACTTCTTTTTCAATAATAACAGTATCTACTTGTTCATGGATTGATGGTACTTCATACATAACATCTCTCATAACACCTTCTAAAATAGCACGTAATCCCCTTGCGCCAGTCTGACGCTCAAGTGCTAACTTCGCTACTTCTTCCAATGCTTCTTTCTTGAACTCAAGATCGATATTATCGATTTTGAAGAGTTTTTGGTATTGCTTTGTGATCGCATTTTTAGGTTCACTTAAGATACGAATAAGTGCTTCTTGATCCAGACTTTCTAAAGTTACCACTGCTGGTACACGGCCTACAAACTCTGGAATAAGACCGAACTTAAGTAAATCTTGTGGTTCAAGTGCCTTTAAAAGCTCACCTACACTCTTCTCTTTCTTGCTTACAACGCTTGCTCCAAACCCCATGGTCTTCTTACCTGTACGGTTTTCGATGATTTTATCGATACCATCGAAAGCACCACCACAGATAAAAAGAATATTCGTGGTGTCAATTTGGATGAACTCTTGATGTGGATGCTTTCTACCGCCTTGTGGTGGTACAGAAGCTACTGTGCCTTCTAAGATTTTTAGAAGTGCCTGCTGCACGCCTTCTCCACTTACATCACGTGTAATAGATGGATTCTCAGACTTTCTGGTAATCTTATCGATCTCATCGATATAGACGATACCAACTTGTGCACGTTCCACGTCATAGTTTGCTGCTTGTATAAGCTTAAGTAAGATATTTTCTACGTCTTCACCTACATAGCCTGCTTCTGTTAATGCTGTCGCATCTGCGATAGCAAAAGGAACATTAAGCATTTTTGCTAATGTCTGTGCTAAGAAAGTCTTTCCTGAACCAGTAGGACCTAAAAGTAAGATATTACTTTTTTGAAGTTCTACTTCGTCATTTTTCTTAGATGGTAAGTGAATACGCTTGTAGTGATTATAGACAGCAACTGCCAATGCCTTCTTCGCAGTATCTTGACCAATAACGTACTGGTCAAGATGTGCTTTGATTTCTTTAGGTGTTGGCATATTCATAAGCTCGTCGAGCTCTTCTGCTTCTTCAAACTCTTCTTCTATAATCTCTGAACAAAGGTCTACACATTCATCACATATATAAACTTGTGGGCCTGCAATAAGCCTTCTAACTTGCTCTTGACTTTTGCCACAAAATGAACATCTTAGTTGCTTTGTATCATCAAATTTACTTGGCATGCTCCACCTCTTTTCTATTATTTTCTTTCAATTACCTTATCTATAATGCCATATTCTTTTGCTTGTAATGCATCCATAAAGTAATCTCTTTCAACATCGTTTTGAATCTTTTCAAGAGGTTGCCCTGTATTTTCTGATAGCATTCTATTCATCTTAGCTTTTGTCTTGATGATATGCTGTGCATGAATCTCAATATCTGTAGCCTGCCCTCTTGCACCACCTAGAGGCTGATGGATCATGATTTCTGCATTAGGGAGAGCAAAACGTTTGCCTTTAGCACCGCCTGCTAGTAGGAATGCTCCCATACTAGCTGCCATCCCCATACAAATAGTTGATACATCTGGTTTAATGTACTGCATTGTATCATAGATTGCCATACCATCTGATATAGAGCCACCAGGACTATTGATATATAGCATGATGTCTTTATCTGGGTCCTCTGCTTCTAAGAAAAGAAGTTGTGCAACGACAAGGTTTGCTGTCACATGGTTAACTTCATCGCCTAAAATGATAATACGATCTTTTAGAAGACGAGAATAGATATCATAACTTCTCTCTCCTCTATTTGTCTGTTCAACGACCATTGGAACTAAGCTCATTTAGTACCCTCCCTATTTTTAAGATTTTACCCTTATTTTTCTTATTTCTCTGTTACTTGTGCTGTTTCCACAACCATTTTTGCAGCTTTTTGAACTTTTAAGTCTGCTTCTAACATTTTTCTTTCGTATGCACCGAAAGATTTTTTGATTTCTTCAACGTCCATGTTGTAACGACCAGCTAAGTTTTGAAGTTCTTCTTGTACTTCTTCTTCTGTAGCATCCATTGCTTCAACTTCTACGATTTTTTCAAGTACTAAACGAGAACGTAATTGGTACTCTGCATCTTTCTTGAAGTTTTCTCTGAATGCAGCCATATCTTGACCTGTGAATTGTAAGTATTGAGCAAGCTCAAGACCTTGGTAGCTCATACGTGTTTCGAATTCTCTAACACTTCTGTCTGTTTGATCTTCGATCATAGCTTCTGGTACTGTTACTGTTGCATTTTCTACTGCTGTTTCGATAGCTTTGTTTTCAGCGTCATTTTTAGCAGCTGTTTCTTTTTGTGTTTGAAGTTTTGCCTTAATGCTTTCTTTGTATTCAGCAATTGTTTCGAATTCTGATACGTCTGCTGCAAAATCATCATTGATTTCTGGAAGTTCTTCTACTTTGATACCTTTAACTGCTACTTTGAACATTGCTGGCTTACCTGCAAGTTCAGCTGCTTGGTAACCTTCTGGGAAAGTAACGTTTACTTCTACTTCTTCACCGATGTTTTTACCGATTAATTGATCTTCGAAGTTGTCGATGAATGATTTTGAACCGATTACTAAATCGTAGTCTTCACCTTTTCCACCTTCAAATGCTTCACCATCCATGAAACCTTCGAAGTCGATTGTTACTTTATCTTGTGGCATTACAGCGCGGTCTGCTACTGTGATTTCACGAGCATTTTTCTGAGCTTCTTTAGTAAGTTCTTCAAGAACTTCTTCTTCTGTTACTTCTACTTTCTCAACTTCTACTGCAAGGTTTTTATAGTCTCCAAGTGTAACTTCTGGTTTTACTGTAACTTGTGCTACGTATACCATTTTGTCTACTGACATTTCTGTAATTGTAAGTTCACCTTCTCTAAGACGAGCAGCCATTTCGATGTTGTTTTCTTCTACTGCTTGTTGTAATGTTTCATCAATGATGAAGTCTGCAGCTTTGTTGAAGAATACTTCTACACCGTACATTTTTTCTACAAGTGCACGAGATACTTTACCCTTACGGAAACCTGGCATGTTAAATTCTTTTTTCATTGCATTGAAAGCTTTATCAAGAGCAGGTTTTACTACCTCTTGGCCAACTTCTACTGTTAATTCTACTTGACTGTTTTCTAATTGTTTTGCTTGTGTATTCATTAAAATGATCCTCCTTGGATTAATTTTTTTATTTTATCAAATTTGTATGGTTTGTTAATTCAAAACATGATGATAGCATTGTAAATTAACATTCAACAATTATAGCATATCTACTAAGAAAAATCTACAAATTTGCCACTTATTATTCATTCATCAAAAATTTCCTTTCTAGTATTCCAAGTATTACATATAGTATGTATCCTTATCTTCCTTTATAATCATATTATGTAATGTTTTGTACCCACTTAGAAAGGATCAGCTTTATGGATAATTTGTTCTCTACCCCCCCCGTACTTGTAAGTTTTGGGCAAGTCTACGAGCAAAATATTGCTTCAAGGCTTCGTGAAATCGATCTTTTTTTAAAGACTACTGATTGCCCTTACAATGTACAGCATATAGCTGAGTTACTAGGGATGCCAGTTGGGGAAGTCACGGAAATTATAAAAGCACATCATATAGATACGCTTAACAAACTCTCTTTTTTCACAATCGTTGCGTATTCTACAAGTTACATATGCCGTCTGATTCAGCGACAATGGAAATATGCAAATACGCCTTTTTATACACCTTCAATCGTAGCTTATATTTATGAATTGAATCCATATAAAGTACAAGCAGCTTTTGAGAAACTTAGCAGAGAAAGCATCTTAGAATCAGAGCTCCGTATGCTTTTTGATTTTATTTCTACACCTATTTTTATTCCGTAACTTAAAATAAGTATGATAAAAGGATGCCGGGGCATCCTTTTATCATACTTATTTTTTAGTTGATGAGCATTCCTTTTTTGATGGCTTCACTTTTTTCTTCGCCAGCAATGATTTTTAGAAGTTCCAATGCAAATGCTAGAGATGCACCTGCACCAATCCCTGTCACAGTCTTGCCACTCACTACGACTCTTTCTGCTACAACTTCAGCACCTTCTAAGCTCTCTTCGAACCCTGGATAACACGTCGCACGTTCACCAACAAGCATGCCACACTTTCCGAGTATACTAGGCGCTGCACAGATAGCTGCTAGCCACTTATCTGCTCTTTTAAATGCTGCGATAGTACTACGTACCACTTCGGATGCATACAAGTTGTCTACACCTGGAAGTCCACCTGGTAAAACGATCATATCCACTTCCTCATAATTCACTTCACTTGCCTCAGCATCCATTGTCACTGTAATGTTTCTAGCACTTGTTACTAGTTTACTTCCCACACCTGTCATGATGACTTCTACGCCACCTCTTCTAAGGACATCTACCACTGAGAGCGCTTCTATTTCTTCATATCCTGTCGCAAAAAATACTACTACTTTCATCTTGGCACCTCTTACTCTTTTTTATGTCCATCATATCATTTCTTTTGTTTTTCGCCTACCTTCTACTGGCTACAAGTACTAGATTTTCTGTGAAAATATAGCACTTTTTTAATATATATTTCCTACATCACTTTATGCTAAAATAAACTTGGGAACTTATTAGGGAATTTTTTTGTGGAGGTATCGGTTAATGGAAATTGAACGCAAGTTTTTAGTAAAGGATTTACCTACTCTAGCTCAATATTCACACAAACAAATTATTCAAGGTTACATTTCTACGGATCCAGTCATCCGCATTCGTCAGATGGGGACTACTTTTTGTCTTTGTATGAAATCTCAAGGGCATATGATTCGTGAAGAATTCGAACTTAATATCACAAAAGAACAATTTGATAATCTATGGGACAAAGTTGAGTTTTCTCCCATCGAGAAGACACGTTACTTCATCCCGTTAGATAACCATTTAACTGCTGAACTCGATGTCTACAGTGGTCATCTTGAAGGACTTCTTACAGTTGAAGTAGAATTTAGTTCACCCGTAAGTGCTTCGCATTTCACACCACCTTCTTGGTTTGGTGAAGACATCACTCATGATAATCGTTATAAAAACAATCATTTAGCCATGTATGGTGTGCCTAAATAATACAAAAAGGAGAGACAAGTCGTCTCTCCTTTTTTATATGCTTTTATTTTCCAAAGCTTGTTGCACATTCTAAACCTTTTGCTTCTAACTCTTCTTGGTACATCGCCCATAATGCTTGTGGTGTTTCACCTGTTAGTTTCACAAAAGTATCGTCTAAAGACCATACGCCGTTATTCGCTGGACTCGCTGATTGATTTAATTCATATAAGAAGTCAAATGACTCTATGTACTTTGCACGTACCCAGTCATAGAAGAATCCTGTAATCTTGTAAGCAGATGTGTATTCTCCACCTGTTTTTCTAAGTTCTAATGCAATATTTCCTGATAAGTAACGTACTAAATCCGCTACACCTTCAATAGATGAAAGTTCTTGGGCACTACTGTGTTGGTATGCATGTGTTAACTCATGGAAAAGAACACCGCTTACTTCATCTGTAATGTTGCCGCCTTCATTTGCGTACTTCTCTAAGTAATCACTATTAATAGCTACTGTAATGTGTGGTGGATTACCTGATTTCCATGCTACACCTTCGAAACGCTCTACTTTTAAAGTAAGCTTACCGAAGTGTGGTACTTCTTCTGGTGTCTTATAAAGAAATTGTGCTACTGATTTACAAATAGCGTAAATGTACTCTTCTTTGTTCGGTACCAGTTCGTCAAAAAGCTTTACACCATTTGTATCGTCTGTAATATATTCAATTTCTGGTGAAGTTACTTGTTCCCATGTTTTTGTGTTCATCTCGCTTCTCCTTTTTGTCCTCATTGTTGTATAAAATAAATAGCATTAAGACCAATTGGCCTTAATGCTATTTTACATGATATATTGACATAATACAATATAACTTATTATTTTTCTGTTATATGTTTGTTACTATCTAATAAAGGAATTTTGTTTCTTCCTAACTGTTTTACGACAATTCCCTTATATTCTGAAGGTAATCCCCCACCTAACTTTAAGGTTTGCCCATCGATATACTCTGTCTCAACTTCCTGATTATCTACAAAGATTTGGCTACTTTGATTGAAGCCATCACCTTTTACGAGGATTTTATCAATCTCTTCTATAATGCGATCTATCTTCAATTCATTCATACCTAATTGAATCGTAGATGTCTTATATGGATTTTTTCCTTCTGTAATATATTTGTTTCCAAACAACATATCATACTGGATCACATTCATAAGTGCCTTATAGTTTTCTTCCTCACGGTACACTCTCTGGTAGCTATTCATGATACCACCTTGTAAGCCATATAAATCGAGCATATAAGTGCTTAACTCATAGGCTTCCATCTTTTTAGGGAGCTTACCTTTCAGGTTTTGCTTATTGTCCATCGCTACAAATGGTACGAGGAATTTCTCTTCCCCTTCTACTTGCTCGATAACTTCCATAGATGGATAATGATCTGAGAAAAGTACCAATACTGTATGCTCTTCAAGACCATTCACATAGTCAACTAAGTTGCCTACAAACTTATCCACTTCTTTTAGACGTTGTAAATAAATATCTAGCTCTTTTCTTCCAGCTTCACTTATATTCCCTTGTATGCCTATAGTATTCTCTGGTATAGCACCTTCTGTATAAGGCCCATGAGACCCTACTGTGATCGCATAGATAAAGTCTTGCTCTTCTGATGCCTGGATACTTTTCTTAATATAGTCTAAGACAACGTGGTCCTTTGGCCAGACACCACCTATTTTTTCTAAGTTTTTCATGGCTTCCATTGGAATAAACGTATCAAAACCTAATGTTGCAAAAGCGTCTTGTCTACTATAAAAATTCCCTTGGAAGTTATGAATAGCCGTTGTATAGTAGCCATCTGCCTTAAGGGTATGTGCCAAGCTCTCTACTGCTTCTTTCTTTAATACACCACTATTATGAGGGATTTCTCCCGGTGATAATTGATCTATATCCATGCTTGTAAGCATCTCAAATTCAGTTCTTACTGTACCACCACCTAAAGTCGGCACCTGTACTACCCCTGAAGCTTGATTCACTCCGATTTTTCTAAAGTTCGCTATTGGATCTTCAGAAAAAGTAAGTCCTTCCAAGGTATAAGGATCCATAATCCCCTCTAATTGAATCATAATAATATTTGGCGTTGCTTTAGTTGCGACTGTCTCTGCTGCAAGCT
Organism: Cellulosilyticaceae bacterium; assembly: GCA_051656485.1. Lineage (GTDB taxonomy): Bacteria > Bacillota > Clostridia > Lachnospirales > Cellulosilyticaceae > JBOFDK01. The sequence goes on along the minus strand of JBOGBZ010000062.1, from coordinate 1,137 downwards.
TTGTCTTAATCTCTTTAACAGCTTCTTTACTATAGCCTTCTGGCTCTTTTCTAAAAGTCGCTAAATACGAATCTACAAAAGAATACACGAAGCCATTGCGGTTATACGCCACGCGTACATCCCATGCAATATCTTCAAAAACACCTGACTGGCTAGCCATCGTCTTGATACTCACGAATAAGCCAATGCTTATACAAGCCCAGATAAGGATTCGCCATATTACCTTAATGTTGTACACTTTAAAGCGAATAAAGAATACCCCGATCAATGTAAGTAGAAGCACGCCCACCGCACCTGCTATCATAGCTGCTGTCTTCACATCTATATACTGATGTGCAATAGATAAGCCTTCTCCTACAGTATAGATATCTGACCAAATAAGTGGCACCCCTCTGAATTCTAAGACCATGACACTTATACAGCATAAGATCCCACTTATACCACATAAAATCATGGACACAAAGTGTGTGCGCTTAAAGATCAGTGCTGGTGATGTAATGAGTAGTAAGATAAGATAATTAACAATAATCATCTTTGGATTGGTAGCAAAAAGCTCCTTCACCGCATCTATACCATCTCTTTGTATGAACTCTATTGCCAAATACGTACAAGTGGCTAGTATAAGCCAAATACTTATATTGGCACATAACTTAAGTACGTCTTTTCCTGTCGTCGTCTTGCCTCTCTTTTTATCAAAGAGCGTGTATTTGCTAGGTTTTAAATACTGCAGTTGCATATAATCCCCCTTTGTTCTTTTATATGAAAAGCTACCCTTATAAAAGGTAGCTTTATCTTTTCTATTTTATAGACATTTTTCTACATTACAATTTATTGTACCATATAGGCCTACATTGTCAAATAGTAGTTTTAGACAACAAAAAAGTCGCTAATAAATTAGCGACTTTTCTCTACAGGGCTAGGAGGATTCGAACCTCCGAATGCAGGAATCAAAATCCTGTGCCTTACCGCTTGGCGATAACCCTATATACGTATCCACAGGGATTCGAACCCCGGACCCACGCCTTAGAAGGGCGTTGCTCTATCCAGCTGAGCTATGGATACACGAAGCGGGTGATGGGAATCGAACCCACGTGGCCAGCTTGGAAGGCTGGTGTTCTACCATTGAACTACACCCGC
>JBOGBZ010000061.1:0-15824 GCA_051656485.1 Cellulosilyticaceae bacterium | reverse complement strand
ACGTTACAAGATCACCACATTGGAATTTTGAGTTTAAAACAAATGGAGATGCATTAAGAGCAGATACACAAGTTGTAGAGATTCAAAAGACATATAGTTTAAAAAATGGAAAAGAAATTACACTAGATAGATACGAGTCGAACGAAGTAGGACAAAAAATTATTTATAGTGGAAAAGAAGGTAGAGAAGGATTTATTGAGGTAAGAGGTGTCGATGAAAAAGGCAATGAAATTATTTTTGAAGCAGAAGGAATTTTTGATGAAACAGGTGAACTTGTAGTAACATCAGAATCACAGAGCTTTGTAGAAGAAGCAACTACACTTACACTTGCACTTTACGAAAATGATGTACAAGTAGGAGAGACTTTTGAAATAGTAAAATAAGAGAAGTATATAAAAATACAGTAGCCATAAGGGTTACTGTATTTTTTAGTTTATAGACTTTTATAAGGTAGCCTAATCACAAAGGTACAACCCCCATCAGGTGTGTCTTCTAATGTAAGGGTACCTTGGTGAAGCTTAATCATCTCAGTAGCAATGCTAAGTCCTAAACCGTAGTGATTCTTATCTTTCCTAGAGGCATCTACGCGGTAGAAGCGGTCAAAGATGTGAGCATGATGCTCAGCAGGAATACCAGGACCATCATCAACTACTTTTAGTGTAAGGTGATGAGATGCTGTGGTAAGAATCAGCGTGATGTGACCATTAGGTGGTACATAGCAAAGGGCATTATCTATCAAGATGCAGAGTACTTGGAGGATACGTTCTTTATCACATGGAAGTGGGGCTAATACATGGTCTGGTAAGGATAAATTTAGGGTTAAATTCTTTTGATGAGCGAGGGAGAGATAATTATCCAGTAATTCAATAAGTAAAGTATCTATATCTACAGGTTCTTTTTTGATAGACCAAGTATTAGCATCAGCAGTCGTAAGGAGAAGCAGATCATCCACTAATCTAGCCATACGATTACATTCTTTTTCAATCTGGGTGGTAAAAGAAATGATGTCAGGGGTGCCGTCTTGAATAATCGCATTATTATTTTTGATTACTGCTAAAGGAGACTTGAGTTCGTGAGATGCAGCTGCAATGAAATCTGTCTGCTTACGTTTGTTGGTTTCGATAGGTAGAATTGCACGACCTGCAAACCAATAACTAAAGATTCCTAAGAGGGTGAGGCCTATCAGACTAATCGTGAAGAAAAGGATACGCGTATGCCAGATACTTAGGCGTTCCTCGGTCATATCTTGTAGGAGCGTTACACTATGAAATCCTCTAGCGGCAGGGAGAGTGATAAGGCCTACGCGGTAATACTCATCATGTTCACCTTGCATTTGAAAGAAAGCTTTAGGTGGAGAGAGGCTAGAAGTAGGGTGAAGTGTAATATCGAAGTTGTATTTTGTTTTGCCGAGTACATGTGCATTATGAATAAGGGTATCCCTAGGGGTGTCTGGTAGCCATGCACCTTTGAAGAGGAAAGGGGCACCATTATCTTGGATAGAGATGATAGCATTGTAATCAGTTTCTAATTTTGCAAGCCAAGAAGACTTGATGGTTTGCTGACTTTGAAGCTGATAAGCAATGGTTTGTAGCTGATTTTCAAAAGCTAATTGATTTCTAGAGGACAGTTGAGCTTCTGAAATTTGCAAAGACATAAGACAGACAATGAGAAGGATAAGACTTGTGATACAAGTACATAGCAAAGTAAGGTGCATACGGAGGGACTTAAGCATCAGTAGCCTCCAGTAAGTACCCTATCCCTCGAATAGTCTTTAGTTCGAGGTTACTATTGACGGTTAGAAGTCTACGTCTTAGAAAATGGATATAGTTATCTAGATTGCCTTCTTCAATAGCAGCATCAGCACCCCATACACGAGAGATAAGCAGTGTACGAGGAAGGGTAGTTTGGGGTTGCTTAAAGAAAGCTTCAAAGAGAAGTGCTTCTTTTTTTGAGAGTGAACAAGAAGATGTAGGGGTAGTAAGTGTGAGGTTTTGGATATCTAGCTGGGTATTGCCTAAACATAAGGCGCTAGAGGTTGTCCAATCTACAGGGCGTCTACTAAGTGCACGGATACGAGCTAGAAGTTCTTGTATATCAAAGGGTTTAGCCAAGTAGTCATCAGCACCAGCATCCAGACCGACTACTTTATCACCAATATGACTAAGTGCTGTCACCATAATGACCGGGATGGTGATATGTAAGGCACGAATGGCTCTTACAATAGCAATACCATCTAGGGAAGGGAGCATACGATCGAGAATGATAAGGTCATAGGCCTGACTTTTCACAAGGTCAAGTGCTTCCATACCATCGTAGCAACAATCAACTAAGTAACCTTTATTTTTAAGTTGTAATGCCGTTGTATAGCATAAATCTTCATCATCTTCAATGAGTAAAATACGCATAAAGTACCTCCTATAAAACAATAACATTATCTTACCTTATTTAACTCTAAAAATCCTTTAAAGTAAAAAAAAGTTAAAACTTTTTAAAGGTTTTTTAGAGAAAGGGTTGCTAACATAGAGATATACAGAAGAAAGAATAGAGGAGAAATGAAATGAAAAAGCATTTATACAGATTGTTAGCAGGTGTTCTCATAGGGGCAACGCTTTTAGGAACCACAGCATGTGGTACATCAAATACAAAACCAGATGTAGAGACAAGTGATGAGAAGAATGTACCAAAGGGACGCTATGTAGAAAAGGAAATGGCACTTCCAGAGGGTTTGAAATTTATAGAGAATTATCATATCAGTGAGGATGATGTGATAACGCTTTATGGTTTTGACCAAGAAGGCCCAGCACTTTATACCTCAAAGGATGGCACAGCTTGGGAAAAGAAAGAAGAAGCATGGTTAGATGCTTTGATACAAACGAATGCTCAGATGATACAAATCCAGTATGACAAAGCAGGCAACGTCTATGTACTTTATCATGATGGGGAGTTCAAGCCTCATGTTATAAAAGTGGTAGGGGGAGAGACAAAGGAAGTACCACTCCAATTAGATGAAAAGATAAGTTACATCGACCAGTTAAAAGTATTTCCAAATGGAGATATAGGACTAGGTATTGCTTACAATGGTTTATTAAGAGTAGACACAGAGACTGGTAAAGTAGTGAGAGAATACTTAAGTACTGGAGCATCTAGTAGTTTTGCCATTTCCGAAGATGAAGTATTCATCTTAGACACTCAAAAAAGTGGAGTGGCTATTTTTGATATAGAATCTGGAGATGAGAAGACTTTTGTAGCTTATGAAGGAAGTAGTTGGGAAAATATTTTAGCAAATGATAGTAAGGGGAATCTGTATATTGCAAGTAGAGAAGGCGTTAGCCGACTTGTAAAAGGTGGAAGTGCTTGGGAGAATATCATCGAAGGGCAGATGAGTTCTTTTGGTACACCTTCTTATTATCTAATGGATATGAAGGTAGAAAATGATGTATTCATCGCTTTATTCTCTAGTCAAGAAGGTGGACAGGAGCTTTATAAATATGCTTTTGATTCAAATGTAGCAGCTACACCGACTACAGAACTTAATCTTTATATGTTAAAAGATAATTCAACTATCAGACAAGCAGTATCGGAGTATCAGCGTCAAAATCCATCGGTACTGATCAATATGCAGGTAGGGATGACAGAGGGAGATAGCATGACAAAAGCAGATGCGATTCGTACGCTTAATACTCAGCTTTTAGCAGGTAAAGGCCCAGATATCCTTTTATTAGATGGACTACCAGTACAATCATACATTGAAAAAGATGTACTTTTGGATATGAGTGGCTGGGCAGGTGAAGCACTTGAATCAGGGCAATGGCTTCAAAATATCGTAGGTTCGTACAAAGAGAAAGATGGTGCTATCTATACATTACCACTCCGTTTTACGATACCAACCTTATGGGGAAATGAATCATTATTAAAAGATGGTGTGACGTTAGAGCACCTAGCAGAATGGGCAGAGTTAAATGGAGAGCAGCAAGTGCTTCTTGATATGTCTCCAGAGAAATTAATAAAGCTTTTCTATGGTGCATCAGCTCATACATGGTTAGATGAGAAAGGACAAATCAAAGAAGAGGTATTTATAACGTTCTTAGAAGCAGTAAAGGCGTTGTCTAACCCAGAGTTAAAAGCCGATAAAGAAGGGTTTGAATTTAAGATTCTTTCTGCAGAATATATGGCACACAAAGATATAGAAGTGAGTGTACAAGAGATAGCATCTTTTAATGATTTAGAATATTTAAATGGTGCAAATGAATTAAGAGGTGATGGTACCTTTGTAGGGATGGCTGTGAATGGACAAGGTATTTTTAGTCCAGTAGGAATGGTTGGTATCAATGCAAATAGTGAGCACAAAGACATTGCTACAGAAATTATACAGCTTGCATTATCAGAAAAAGTACAGGGGATTCAGCTTGGGGATGGGCTTCCAGTAAATAGCCAAGTAATAGAAAAATTATCAACGTTAGTTATAGACGAGAGTATGATTTCTATGCCAATAGCCTTAGAAAAGCAAATCCCATTCGTACGTGTAACCCAAGATATCTATACACAATTTACAAACATTATAGAGCAAGCTACAGTGATGGCCTATACAGATGAAGTGCTCATAGACCTTATTGTAGAAGAAACGAAAGGATACTTCAATGGTGAAAAAACAGTACAAGAAGCAGCACAAGCAGCAGCAAAACGTACCCGAGCTTACCTTGCAGAATAAGAAAAAGAGTGACCTAGGTGTCACTCTTTGTTTTATGCTACCCAGTCTTATCGGTGTCATGGTATTTATTTTTATACCTTTTATAGATGTTATACGTAGATCTTTTTTTAGTGCCATGAGTGGTAAGTTTGTAGGTACTAAAAATTACATAAATGTATTTGAAAATGAGGCTTTTAAGCTTGCCAGTAGCAATACCTTGAAATTTATGGTGGTGTGTATTCCACTGTTAATTATTTTATCTTTAGGTTTGGCATTACTGATTCAGAAGATAGGAGAGAAAGCACAGCTTTTCAAGATGACTTTTCTTCTACCAATGGCGATACCAGTAGCATCGGTGGTACTACTATGGCAAGTACTTTTCCATAAGAATGGTATGCTTAGTAGTCTCGTTATGTCCCTAGGCGGGGAAGGTGTGGACTGGATGAAGACAGATTGGGCGTTTTGGGTACTGGTAGGTAGCTACTTGTGGCGTAATATAGGTTACGATATGGTGTTATGGCTGGCAGGGTTAAGTACACTATCTCCAGCAGTGTATGAAGCAGCAAAAGTAGATGGAGCAGGGGCATGGCAGCAGTTCTGGAAGATTACTTTGCCACAACTTTTACCGACTCTTTTTACCATCGTTGTCCTTTCAATACTTAATGCATTTAAGGTGTTTAGAGAAGCATACCTGATAGCAGGGGATTACCCTCATGACAGTATGTATATGCTTCAGCATCTTTTTAACAACTGGTTTACGTCATTAGATATTGATAAGTTATCAGCAGCAGCGACGGTCGTGGCAATCATTATCTTTGTATTAATCATTGGCTTACAAAAAGCATGGGGAGGTGACGAGACATAATGAGAAAGTACATACCTATCATTTTAGCTAGTATGTTGGCACTTTTTGTGTGGTTACCTGTATGGATGCTTATAAGTGGATCTTTTTTACCTATAGATGAGATTCATGCATCTTTTGGTTCGGTTTTGGGAGGGGGCAATGAACTGGCTAGATGGCCACTTCTACCACAGTATCCAACCCTTAGTCCCTGGGTGGAGTTATTACTAGACTCGCCAGAGTTTTTCGCTATGTTTTGGAATTCAGTAAAGCTTGTGGTACCTATTCTGATTGGGCAAGTGGTAATTGGCATGCCAGCAGCTTGGGCTTTTGCAAGATTTGAATTTCCTTGTAAGAAGTTCTTTTTTACGATGTACATAGGTCTTATGCTGATGCCTTTTCAAGTGACTATGGTACCCAATTATTTGGTGCTGGATAAACTACAGTTATTAGATACACGACTAGGAATCATTCTACCAGCGGTCTTTTCAACTTTCCCAGTATTTATTATGTATCGCTTTTTTAAGTCCATCCCAGAGGCTATCTTAGAGGCTACGTCAATAGATGGGGCAGGACATTTCAAAACATTTTGCTATATAGGACTACCTTTAGGGGCACCAGGAATTGTATCTGCCCTTGTATTAGGGTTCTTAGAGTATTGGAATATGATTGAGCAGCCCCTGACATTTTTAAAGAATAAATCCCTATGGCCATTGTCGCTTTATTTGCCGTATATAACCATAGATAAGCTGAGTATATCTGTTGTCGCATCAGTGATGATGTTGACACCGGCACTACTTGTCTTTCTATGGGGACAAAATGATTTAGAAGCAGGCATACGTATGGCAGGAATTAAAGAGTAAGGAAGAAGAGAGGTGAAGAAGATGAAAAAAGAAAAACAAGAAGAGGTAAAACAATTTGCCATGAAGGCATTAGCAGGTTTTCTGGCGTTGATGTTAGTACTCACAGGGGTATCACGAACAACAAATGCCATGACTATTCCAAAGGTGCAGGTAAGTAGCTCAAAGGCAGGACGTATAGACCAAAAGATAGAGGTTACGGGTAGACTGAGACCGAAAGAGGAAGAAAGCATGGAGGTAGGTAAGGGACTCCTCGTAAAAAATATTTTGGTGGAAGAAGGTGACCGTGTTCAGGCAGGTGAAGAACTTATAGAGCTGGATACGAAAGAACTTACAGATAGACTGGAAGATATAAAGACAGAATTAAAAAAGCTTCAGCTACGTCTTCAAGAAATGGGGCTTAATGAAGATTTTAGTCAAGAGTTAACGCCAACAGAAAAAGCAAAAGAGAAAATCGCACGACTTGAAGAAGATAAAGTACTTCTTGAGCAAAAAGAAGCGCTTAAAGTAGCAAGACAAGAAGAAAAGATTAAAAACGCAGAGGAGGAACTTCTAAAAGCACAGAAAGCGTTAGAAGATTTCAAAGGTACCAATCTAGAGGATCAAATCAAAAAAGCAGAAGAAGCAGTAAAAGAAGCACAAAAACACCTAGAAGAGCAGCAATACGAAAGTGATAAAGCTATCGCACGCGCAGAAAAAGCATTAAAAGATGCAAAAGAGCAACTCTGGATGACTGGTGGTGGTGATGCCACGATGGCACTTCAGAACTACGAGCGGGCAAAGATGGAGTATGACTTTACGAAGTCAGACTGGGAGCGCAAAGTAAAGGATGCCAAAGAAAGTCTAACAAAAGCTAAAGAAAAGCTAAAGAACTTGCAGAATGGTGAAGTAGATGAGGAAGCCTTAAAGCAAGAGGAAGAAAAGGTGAAGGCTAAGGAGCAAAGTGTAGCTGACGAGAAACGTGTGCTAGAAGATGTGATACTAGCGAAGGAAGAAGCGATGAATGATATGGAAAGACAGCTTCTAGATGCACAAAATGCCTTAGTTCTAGCAGAAAAAGAAGAAGCGAGCATGAGCCTAGAAGATGAGCAAGATGCAAAAAAACAAGCACTTCAAGTTAAGCTTATGCAATTAGATATAGAAACGAAGAAGCGTGAGATCAGTCGTATGAATGAAGTCATTGCCCAAGGTGGAAAATTAGTAGCACCTACCAATGGTATTGTCCAAGGTATCAAAGTAGAAAAAGGTGGTACGACATCAGGTGGCGAGCTTCTAACTTTCGTAGGCGATGATAGTACCTATATTTTCGAGGCAGAATTAAGTGAGGAGCAAAGTAAGTATCTTAATATAGGTGACAGTGTACAAATCTTCTTGGAAAGCAATCAGATGCCAGTAGGCGATACAGTGGTAGAAAACATTGTGTATGTGGCAGATAGTACAAGCAATAAGAAAAAGGTAAGAGTGATGGTACCAGAGGGAGCACCGGGTATGCAAGCTACTATGAAAGTCACCCGTGAATCAGAGAAGTACAATGCGATTATCCCGATAGAAGCACTACGTCAGGAAAATGGTAATAAGTATATACTTGTGGCGCGAAAGAAGACCACAACTTTAGGTGAAGAATGGATTGCCGAGCGTGTAGAGGTAATGGAAAAAGATAAGAATACCAGTTCAGTAGCCGTAGAAGCACCATTAATGCCAGAGGATCAAATCATAATTAAGGCCAATAAACCGATAAAAGCAGGCGACCGTGTACGCCTAGTAGAACCATGATGATGAGGGGAAGACGCCTTATCATTTCCCTAACTATCCTAGCATGTATGCTGGGGACTTGGGGGTGGTGCATGGTAACGGCAGAACGGTTGGCAGTGTATGGAGAGTTAGTAGAATTAGCTTATGAAGAAAAAGCACTGGATGTAGCCACTATAAAGGCTATGCAAAAAGGAGAGGTAGAAAGCACTGAACCATTGGTTAAGGCCTTTGTAGCCTGGCATGAAGAAGCAGGCCAACAACTTGAAAATACAGAACTCAGCCGAAAAACAGAGGGACAGGTCATTACTTTTTATGGGGATATGTCGCTGCTTATTCTTAATCAAGCAATAGATGGAACCCAGGTTTATACGGAAGATAAAGAAGGCGTGGTCATTACCCAAGCAGTAGCTTATGAGTTATGGGGAGATACACGTGTAGTAGGCCAAGAAATGACCATAGGTGAGAAGACGTATAAGGTCAGAGGTGTAGTGGATGACAAGATACCAGCAGTTTTTAGGTATGAAGAAGCAGAAGAGACATCCTATACGACGCTGCGTCTTCAGATGATGGAGGTAAATAATATACGTGATCATGTACAGACACTAGGATTTAGATATAATTTACCTTTTGGGATTCTTAGAAACTTTTCACTTACCACCATAGTCATCGAGCATGGGATACGTTTACCTTTATGGATACTGGGGATTTATACTCTTATTAGGTTATACAAGTATGTATATCGTTTGAGAAAGCAAAAAGGTGTGTTTTATGTAGCGTGTATCTTTACCATTGCAGTATCCTATGTACTACTACAAACAATGGATATAAGGGTGAATCTTCCGGAATACATGATACCTAGCAAATGGTCAGACTTTGCATTTTGGACGAAGGAACTTGAGTCCTTATGGCAAAATAAAGAACAGATAGGCACTATGGCTACCTATTTACCACAAAGATGGTACGAAAAACTTATAGGACAATGCGGTATAAGTTTGGTGCTAACTATAGGATTTCAATGTTTATTACATAGCTACCTTTTCTTTAGGAAAAATGATAAAATAAAGTCATGACATAAGAGAAGCGAGGGGTAGGATATGACGTATTGTATCAAGATGAAGCAATGTAAAGTAGACTGGGAAGAAATCACACCAGTAGCCATCACACATTATCCATGGGGACAGACGTATATGCCACATACAAAAGCGTGGTTATATCGTGTAGAAGGAGAAGGGTTTTATCTTAAAATGCGATGTGAAGAAAGTGAGCCAAAAGCAGTCTATACAGAGGCGAATGAGCCAGTCTATAAAGATAGCTGCATGGAGTTTTTTGCAAACTATTATCCTGACGAAGAGGGCACAGGGTATATTAATTTCGAAATGAATAGTAAGGGTGTAGTGCTGTGTGAATATGGCCATCCAGGAGAACGTGTCTTCCTTAAGGACAGAGGTTTTGAGGTACCAGTCCCAAAGGTAACGAAGGGCGATATTTTCTGGGAAATAGAATTATTCATACCAGATACTTTCATCCAAGCAGTCTATGATAAAGCAACGATAAGTACATCGCTCAGAGGTAATTTCTATAAGTGTGGTGATGAGACACATACACCGCACTACGGTAGTTGGGCACCTATTGATAATCCAACACCAGCGTTCCACAAACCAGAATTTTTTGAGAAGATGATAATAGAAGGATAATGGCAATAAAAATAAGTAACCAAGGAGGGGCTGTTGCACTAAGTAATGAGTGCGCAGTCCTTTATTTTAATAGATGAAATTCAAGATGGTGAAAGGAATATTAATATAGTACAATATAAATATCTAAAAATTCTAAAAATGTGGAGGTTGATGATGCATCCAGTTATTCAGCAAATCATTAATCAGATGGAGAAGGTAATAGTAGGCAAGAGGGATGTACTTGAAAAAGTATTGATAGGGGTACTTGCTGAGGGGCACCTACTTATAGAAGATGTACCTGGGTTAGGTAAGACGCAGTTAGCAGCAACGTTAGCAAAGGTACTAGGGGGAAGTTTTAGGCGCATGCAGTTTACACCAGAGGTGACACCCTCAGATGTCACAGGGTTTTCTATGTTTAATCAGAAGACAGGAGAGTTTGAATATCGTGCAGGTGCTAGCATGTGTAACTTCTTATTGGCAGATGAAATCAATCGTGCATCGGCTAGGACACAGTCTAGCTTACTAGAAATTATGGAAGAAGGAAGAGTGACAGTAGATGGCAATACCTATGAATTGCCGAAGCCTTTTATGGTACTTGCTACTCAGAATCCTATTGAGAACTATGGGACTTATCACTTGCCAGAAGCACAGATGGACCGTTTCTTTATGAAGCTTTCTGTGGGATATCCTTCTCGGGAAAGTGAGCTTCGTGTGATGCAAATGTATCAGACAGCAAATCCACTCCACACATTAGAGGCACTATTCTCTATGGAGGAGCTTCAGACACTTCAACAAATGGTAAAGGAAGTATATGTGGAGGACAAGCTTAGACAGTACATATTAGACATTGTAGAGACTACGCGTAATCATCCGATGATTACATTAGGCATTAGTCCAAGAGGTAGCATTAGTTTACTAAAGGCTAGTAAGGCAAAAGCTTTTATAGAAAGTAGAGATTATGTGCTGCCTGATGATATCCAAAACCTTGTAGCACCTGTACTGGCACATAGGCTAATCCTGAGTCCAGAAGCAAAGGCGAATCAACTTACGGCAGAGATGCTATTAGAGCAAATCGTATGTGAAATAGGTGTATATTAGATGAATAGAGGGAAATGGAAGCGATACAGCCAAGTTTTTATGATGCTTATAGCAAGTGTTGGTGCTCTTTATTTGATTGATGCGACTTTTGGCGTAGCTATAATTGTAATGCTAGTAATAAGTGTGGTGTTAAGTTTTGTGATACCTTACTTTTTTCGAAGAGCCTTACATATCGCTATCCAGATGGATACTTATCATCTAGAGAAAAGAGAGATTTTGCAAGGGAAAATAGTTGTACAAAATCTTCGAATGCTACCGACACCGTGGTTCGATATCAAGCTATATACACCACTTAATATGGTGTTAAAAGGTAAGTCTATCAAGCGTCTCATGCTAGCGCCCAAAGAAGCATTGGTAATCCCTTTTTGTTATGAAGGTATAAATAGAGGGGTATCGATGGTAGGCGTGGAGTCAGCGACCTTACAGCATTTATTTGGACTTATGGAAGTAGGTATAGAGATTACGAAGGAACTGGTGGAGAAGGAAGTTACCATCATGCCTGAGATTTATAACATTGATCCGAATCACCCTATGATAAGGGCGTGTGAGACTTGTGAAGGTGAGGAGACAGTAGAAGGCAAAGAAATGGGGTATAGAGTTTCTACGGAGATAGGTTTTCAGTGTAGGCCTTATGAGACAGGTGATGCACTGAATAAGATTCATTGGAAACAATCTGCAAAGCATAATCAGTGGATGGTCAGAGAAAACCTTTATCAAAGCCTTAGTAAGCAACACCTTATACTAGACCCACGAGCGGCTAGCTGGATGCGAGAAGAAGAGAGGGTAACGAAAGAAAGTGAGTTAATCGAGGATTTTTTATCGATGGCGAATGCACTTTATAGTAGTGGAATAGAAGTGGTGTGTTATTTTTTTGGAAATAAGGGATGGGAAGCACACTTGATAGAAGATAGGCAAGCGATCCTAAGCCTACAATTTCAGTTAGCAAGGTATCAGTATATAGAGATGGTGGGTGACATAGAAAATAGGCTAGCAGGTGCTAAAAAACTGATGGGTGAAGGGCAAAAGGTAGTAGAACCTATGATATTTACCTTGTCAAAGGAGGTTCATGATGAAAAGTAAATGGTCATTAAACCTCTTTCAAGTATTAGTCGTTTTGTTGAGTTGCATAACTGCAAGTTGGTGTCTAGGAACCTTAATTGAAATATCAAGTATGTTTTTTTTCATTCCAGTAGGGCTATTGCAGTATATATCTCTTATCTTTTTTAATGAGATTAAAGATAAAGGGAACAAAAGTATACTTTATTATTTGCTATATGGTTTAGCAATCTATCTACCAGTTTTTATCTTGCAAAATCTAAAGGCTATGGATACTTTCAAAGAATTCGTAGCTATAATTTTATTAGGAAGTATCTTTATATCACTTATTTATTATTTTACAGTGGTAAGATTCAGAGCCATGACATTAGTACTGGTACTCTGTCTTCCAGGGGCACTTTGTATACGACAGGGGCAGTCAATAGTAGGAATAGAGTGTATCTCTTATTTAATTGTCTTTTTAGGATTATATCAAGTCAATGTAGGATGCAATAGTTTAAGTGAAGATATAGAACTTATGACTAGGGAAAAAGCCACGGTGTATAGTCTGATATGCATTAGTGTAGTAACTTTAGGGATTTACTTAGTGGTACCAAAGCCAGAATTATACATTACAAATCCTCTTTCAAAGATACTTCAGCAGTATATGAAGGAAAATCCAAAGTATGATCCGTCTACTTTGCCACGAACAGCTTCTGTGACAGAGACACCAGGCGAACTAGGAGAACGTGTACTTTTCCATGTGAAAGGCGATGCACCGACATACTTGAAGACGAGGGGATGGAATGCTTATAAGGATAATAGCTGGTACATAGAGGGGACTAGCTTTGACTTAGGACATGGATTACCGTTGGATATGACAGATCAAGACATGTATGACAAGGTGTATGTGATGCTAGAGAGCCTAGCCTTATTAAATGAAGAAGGTATGCTAGAAGATATGCCGGAGCTTCAAGCATTAATGACCTATAAAAAGTCAGAGAAGCATACAGGAGAAATAGAGATTATACCTCAGGATTATAGTATTCGCATGTATCTTGCACCAATGGGACTGATAGAAGTAGTAGATGAAGAAGATGCATATCTTACGTCATCAGGCACTTGCTTTAATAGTGACCGGTCAAAACCAGGAAGTAATCCTTATATTTTAAGCTATATACAGCATACCTTAGGGACAGATACAAGAGAAGTACAGTTTTTAAAGCAAATGACGCCAGAAAAATATAAAGCATTAGTTGATGTGGTGGAAGAAAGATTGGTGGAAATATGGGAGTTTAGATACAGGCGAGCATTGACATGGAGTATTATGGAACAAGAAGGTGTCTATGAGAATTATTTAGACTTACCAAATACTATCTCAGATAGAACATATGAACTGGCCAGGGCACTAACGGAAGGGTATGATTCGACTTATGAGAAGGTTAGAGCCATAGAGGCGTATTTTCATACAGGGGAATTTTACTACGATTTAAAGGCAGAACCCACGCCAGAAGGCGAGGAGGCAGTGGATTATTTCCTCTTTGAAAGCCAGAGAGGTGCATGTGTACAGTTTGCATCAGCCATGACTATCCTATGCCGTGCAGCAGGCATACCAGCGAATCTCATGGAAGGGTATGTATGTGATACCTATGATGAGAAATTAGGTGCCTATGTCATCCAAGAAAAGCATGCCCATGCCTTTCCAGAAGTGTATGTACCGGGGTATGGCTGGATGTTATTCGAACCTACCACTGCTAATGAAGCTACAGGATCAATGGGAAGAGAACCATTGCAACCAATGGCGAAGCTCTTTATAGCAGGTATAAGCCTAAGCATTGTTATAGGCATGGTGGGATTACTCATGATATGGGGGATGTATGAACGCCTATGGCAAGTCACTATCCAGTATCAGAAACCTAACCAACAAGTTATAGGATTTTATAGACGACTTTTCAAAAGGCTTCAAAGAAAGGGGTATCCAATCACCTCATCGACTACACCGTTGCAAGTACAGGCAGTGCTACAAGAAAAAGAGATTGCTGTAAGTATTTTGGTAGAGCAGTATCAGAAGGTATACTATGGTGGCAGAAACCTTTCACAAGAGGAAGTAAGGCAAGCTTTCGTATGCTACAAGGAAGCATATAAAAGTATAAAATCCTATTGAATTGTTGTTAAAAAATATCCTAGTGGGTATAATATACAAAAGATAACTAAAAGGAGGTGAAGGTAGATGTTTGAAGAAATCACCCAAATGAAAGAGCAATTAGATAGTAAAAGACCTTTGCCAGAGTATACCCTAAAGAGTCTCAGAGAGAAGCTACTTCTAGAGTGGACTTATCATTCAAATGCTATTGAAGGCAATACATTAACGCTTCAAGAAACTAAAGTGGTACTAGAGGGGATTACCGTAGGTGGTAAAACACTTCGGGAGCATTTAGAGATTATTAATCATAGAGATGCCATATTGTATATAGAGGAGATCGTAAGACAAGGAGAGCTTTTATCTGAATGGCAAATTAAGAATATACATCAGCTTGTGCTCAAGGGGATAGATGAACACTATGCAGGACAGTATCGAGATCAGCAGGTATTTATAAGTGGTGCAGAGCATATACCACCAGAGCCTTATCTCATTCGAGAAGAGATGGAGCATTTTATAAAATGGTATCACGAAGAAGGGATTCACCTTCATCCTATAGAAAGAGCAGCACTTGTACATGTCATCTTTGTAGGTATTCATCCTTTTATAGATGGCAATGGACGTACTTCAAGATTGCTTTTAAATTTAGAACTTATGAAGAGTGGCTATCCACCGATTGTTATTCATGTGGAGAATAGATTGAAGTATTATACAGCATTAGATAAGGCTCATGTGAGCAAAGATTATAGTGACTTTATAGAACTCATCAAAGAAGAAGTAAAAAAGACGATGGGACTCTACCTAAAATATTTGTAGAGGCTAGAAGAGATAGAATAATAATAAGCAATAACAAATAAAAGATGTAGTGAACATTCCAGAGAGGAAAAATCGCTACATCTTTTATTTTTCTAAATAGTATTGACAATTATGATTGTTATTCATATAATGATATTATCAAAATAAAAATATCAAAGAGGTAAAGATAAAAGTGAACAATAAAAGCGAAGTCAACTTCTTGAAAAATTACAATGTAGAAGACTACAAGCGTCCATCAGTAGCGACAGATATCGTGGCACTTAGTGTTTTTACAAAGGAAGAAGCTAACTATAGAAAATTACCAGAGCAAAATCTCCATGTACTACTGATCAAGCGAGGGGAGTATCCCTATAAAGATTGGTGGGCACTACCGGGAGGATTCGTAAAGCCAGAAGAAACGGTAGATGAGACAGCAAGGCGCGAATTAGAAGAAGAAACGGGTGTTAGAGATGTCTATATGGAGCAACTTTATACCTTTAGTGAGGTAGATAGAGACCCTAGAACCCGTGTTATCAGTGCTTCTTATATGGCACTTATGAATAAAGGGCAGGAATTACATCCTAGTACGGATGCACAGCTAGCGAAGTGGTTCAAGATTGACCATAGGCTACTAGATACAAAGATTTATGAAATAGAAGATGGAAAAAAGAAGGAAGTCTGTTATTTACTCAAATTAGAGGCAGATGATGAAATATTAGAAGCAAAACTCTGCTTCACAAAGCTTCTAAAAGGGGATAGCCTAGAAGTCCAGTATGAGGTGATAGAAACAAATGGCATAGCTTTTGACCATAGCAAAATCATAGCATTAGCCATGGAGAGACTGAAAGGGAAGATAGAGTATACAGACGTAGCTTTCTACCTCGCACCTACTTACTTTACCCTTACAGGCTTACAAAAAATCTACGAGTTAGTCCTTGGAAAG
>JBOGBZ010000060.1:0-4935 GCA_051656485.1 Cellulosilyticaceae bacterium | reverse complement strand
CCCGAGTGGACTCGAACCACCGACCTCACGCTTATCAGGCGTGCGCTCTAACCACCTGAGCTACGAGCCTATATGTTTTGTGCTCTTGCTGAGTACTTGTATATAATGCCTCATTTCGACATAAAAGTCAACCCCCTTTCTTGATGTTTTTATTTTATAATATTTTCTATTTTTTTCTTGCAGGGAATTGTATTTCTGTTAACCACTCTTCTTCGCTATCTTTATTCCATATCCCATCAATATAAGACTCTCTCGGATTATCTATCATTTCGAATTGATTTTCTTCCATCCACTTGAGTACTGCTGTATAGGCCTTTGGAAATTCCTTATAAGGTCCTTTGTGTAGTACACATACTGCTACCTCTACTTTGGGTATGTGTTTAAAGGTAATCATATCCGTGTTTTCTTTCATCTCTGTCACCGCTTCACACACTTCTACATCTATATCTCTTTCTTTATACTCACCATCATGATAAATATTGAAGCAGTATTCTGGTAGTGCACACACACAGTCTAGTCGTTCCATCTCTCTCCCCATAGGTGGCACGATTTCAAAAAGCTGATCGTAGCTTGCTATCTTAGTTCGCATAGATGCTACAATGACTTCTGGCAAACCTTTGAGAATCACATTATACTCCCGTTCTACCTCTCCATGTGCCAAATAGTACTCTACTTGGGAAAGTTTCATCGTTTCTTCTGCTATTTTCTTTATAATCTCTATTTTCTTCTTGGCTAAAAGTTTCTCTACTGACATGCCTTGTTGTATTTTTCCTATCTCTTCTAAAGAAAGTCCCATTTGTCTTAATGCTAAAATCTCATGAAGTATGGGTAATTGTTTAGATGTATAGTATCTATAACCTGTTTCTTGATCGATTGATGCAGGCTTTAGAAGACCTCTATCATCATAATGTCTAAGTGCCTTAATAGTTACTTTGTTCATTTGAGAGAATAACCCTATTTTATAAAGGGTTTCTTCTCCATTGTATTCATATCCGCATGTATAACCTTGTTTTTCTTTCACACTTATCTCCCTTCTCTATTCCCATTTAAAATACTTTACTGACACACCTACACCAATGATAGCTACACCGACTAGTACTACAATAGGCATTACCAAACTTCCTACATCTACCCCCAAAGAATACCCTTTTAATAATTTGACACCTTGTGTCAGTGGTAAAAAGTTAGCTATCTTTTGAACGGCATTTGGTAAGATCTCAAAAGGTATTGTCGCTCCTGATAGAAAAATCATTGGAAAATAAACGATAGTACATACAAGATTTGCTTCCTTAATGCCTTTACACAAACTTGCCATCATCATTCCTAGCCCATACATCGCTATAATCACTAGACTATACACAAGTAAAAATCCACCTATATCTCCCCTCATTTCATACCCAAATACTAACTTCATTGTAACATAAACCATAACACTAGATATGAGTGCTGTTAGTAAATTAATCACCACCTGAGTAATAAGAATCATCATGGGACTTACAGGCGTTACAAAATACCGCTTAAGTATCTTCTTATCTCTATAGTCTGCCAAACCTAAAGGAATCCCCATAAATGCAGTTGCACATATACCTACTGTAATAAGGGTACCAAAAGATTCTTCTATATAGTTATGTGTAGCCCCTGCGTAAGCAGGTTTATCTCCTGCAATGAATCCTATAAGAAGCGCTATTGCTACAGGCATTATAACGCCAAAAAATATACCATCTATACCTCTTAGTGCTACTTTTCCTTCTACTTTCAGTAACGTCAACAATCTTTTCATCATACACACTCCTCTCCCATATACCATAGATACGCTTCTTCCAAATCTTCATAAGGACTATTCTCTATAACTTCATCTACGGTACCGCTTATAAGCTCTTTTCCATTTTTCAATATGCACACTCTATCACACAATGCTTCTACTTCATCCATATAATGTGACGTTAAAAAAACTGTCATTCCTTTTTCCTTCAGACTGCTTAATTGTTTCCACACACTCCTTCTAGCCACCGTATCAAGACCTATGGTGAGCTCATCTAGAAATACTATTTCTGGCTTTCCAATGAGTGCTAAAAGTATGGAGAGCTTTTGCTTTTCACCGCCTGATAGGGTGGATACATATTGCTTCTTGATAGCTCTTAGACCAAAGTCTTCTAACATCTGATGATAGTCTTCTGCTTCTTCATAGAGTATGGCTATCTCCTCACATAGTTCTTCTACTTTTATTTTGTCTTGATAGGCTGATTGTTGAAACTGTACGCCTACTTTTTCAAAAAGTTTTTTTCTTTGTTCCTTAGGGATCATTCCTAGTATCTCTACTTCTCCCTCATCCAACCCTCTTACACCAAGCACACAGTCAATCGTCGTTGATTTACCTGCTCCATTGTGTCCAAGTAGTCCAAAAAACTCTCCTTTATGGATATGAAACGATAAATCATCTACCACAACCTTTTCTCCATAGGTTTTCTTTAAGCTTTTAGCTACTATAACTTTTTGCATATCTTCTCTCCTTTCATGTGTTCATCCATCTTACATTCTCAGATTACTACCTCCCGTAACAGGAGAGTCAACATACAATTTTTATTTTTATACAAAACAAAAAAGGCAACCTAAGTTGCCTTTCCTTATCTCTTTATACGCTTATTGTCTTTCCCAAGAATCATCGCTTCCTGGTATAGCAGTCGTCCACCACTTAGCCGTATAAGTTTCACCTTCATAGACTACTGTTTCTCCACCTGTATAAGCCTTACCTGGTACATACTCTTGGCTACTCGTATTGCCTTCTTCACTTGCAAGTCTCCAAGACTCATCACTTCCTGGTACTGATGTAGTCCACCACTTAGCTATATAGTTCTTGCCATTGTAATGTACTTCATCACCTTCTACATAAGCTTTTCCTGGTATATACTCTTGGCTTCCATCTGGATTAAGCTCTACTGTCACTTCCCATACATCAGCTTCTCCCGGAATATCGCCTTGTGTCCACCACTTAGCTGTATACTCTTTGTCATTGTACATGACTTTGTCACCTGAGTTGTACTGCTTATTTGAATCGTAAGTATTGTTTGGATCTGGCTTCGCTTTAACTGTAATTACTCTTGTAGCTGTAGTCTCTAATCCTTCACTATCTGCTACTGTATAGGTAAGATCATATATCCCTGCTACATCTGCATCCACTTCACCTTCTACTACGATAGCATTTGTGAGGTCACCATCTTCTTCATCATGTGCTGTCACGCCTGCCATTTCATCGAAGGTATCTCCTTCTACAAGTGTCACATTATTTGCTCCCGCAATAACTGGTGCTTTATTTACTTTAGGCTCTACTGTTACTTGTCTTGTAGCTCTAGCTTCTAGTCCTTCACTATCTACTACTGTATAAGTAAGGTCATATATACCTGCTACATTTGTATCTACTTCACCCACTACTACGATAGCATTTGTAAGGTCGCCATCTTCTTCATCATGTGCTGTCACACCTGCCATTTCATCGAAGCTGTCTCCTACTGTAAGTGTCACATTATTTGCTCCCGCAATAACTGGTGCTTTATTTACTTTAGGTTCTACTGCTACTTGTCTTGTAGCTCTATCCTCTAGGCCTTCACTATCTACTACTGTATAAATCAAGTTATAGCTACCTGCTACATTTGTATCTACTTCACCTTCTACTACGATAGCATCTGTGAGGTCACCATCTTCTTGATCGTATGCAGTAACGCCCTGCATCTTATCAAATACTTCGCCGATACTAATTGTTATATCTGCTACACCTCGAAGCTCTGGTTTTGTATTGATTTCTGGTGTTATCTCTTCTCCAAAAGTCTTGAACACTTCTGTAAAAGCATACTTACTAGGAACCCCTGTATTACTATCTAATTTAGAGTCTCTATTTAATGACCAGAAAGATGTCATCGCAAGGCCTTTCTGAGTCGCATGCTCTACAACCATTCTTGATTGATCTACCGTAAAGATAGGATGTGCTTCTGTCTCAAAACCTATAGATGGTGTGGTACCTAGTTTTGCGTAGGCTTCTTTGTCTGTTAAAGTCACACCAACCGCACGATACATATCTTTTAGTTGTCTCATTACACTATCTACTGCTTGTACTGATCCTACTGCGTAGTCTGGTACTGAAGCACCATAGCACATAGTCATAAGATTCACCACTGATACATCTACACCTGCTTCTAAGAATGCTTCTACCGTACCTTTGCCTAAGTAAGTTAATCCATCTGGCATAACTGGAAGTGTAAGTACGATTTCTACACCTGTAGCGTCTTGTACACGTTTGATAGCTTGTGCATTGATACGATTCTTTTCTTTACCTTGTGCTCCACCTTCGATGTCTAGGTCAAGTCTTGTCAAACCATAGCCTGTCACAAGTTCCATATACGTATTGGTAAGAATATCTACATCCTCTGTAGCCTCCCATAGCGCCAGACCATTGAGTCCTCCTAAAGAGATAGCTACATCGCCACCTGCTTCACGTACTTCTTTAATGGATCGTTTAAGGCCTTCATACTGCCATTGGTCTGTACTTGTTTCATTAAGTGTAGGGAATCCTCCCCATGCCCAATTAAGTTTGTCACCACTTGCTTGTGTACCACCTAAAGCTTTGATAAATCCTAAATTAAAGAATTCAAGACCTGTTTCTGCTGAAATTTTTGCTAAATCAATCACACCATTATTCGCATAGTCTTGATCGCCAGTCCAAAGGCACATATCTACGAATGGTGCGTTCACCTGCTGTGGCCATTCGATACCTTGTCCTACACCAAAGTTACTTTCCGGTACTGGTAGCACTTCTTTTTCTTTTACTGTAATTTTTCTAAGTACAGTTGTTGTTAATCCTTCTGAGTCTGCCACAGTATAGTTCAATACATAGTCACCTAAAGTATTGCTGTCTACCTCTCCTGTGACTACCACGCGGTCAGT
>JBOGBZ010000059.1:0-10034 GCA_051656485.1 Cellulosilyticaceae bacterium | reverse complement strand
GATATGTCATAACAACCATTTGCCCATAGTATGATGGATCTGTAAGAATCTCTTGGTAACCTGTCATCCCTGTATTGAAGACTACCTCTCCGATTGTTTCTTTAAGGTATCCGAAGGCTTTACCTTCAAATACCATACCATTTTCTAGTATTAATTGTGCTTTCATCTTAACCCATCACTCCTTGTAAGTCATTTTTCATTGCGATTACTGCTTTTCTTGAAGCTTTTGCAAATTCAGTTTCTCCAAACTCACTATCATTTTTGTAAGCTGCGATAATACCTCTTGAAGAGTTAACGATACATCCTACACCATCTTTGTCGAAGAAACCTTTTAAGTCTTCTGCTGTTCCACCTTGTGCACCGTAGCCTGGTACTAAGAAGAATGTATGTGGCATACGCTTACGTAGTTCTGCACCTTGTTGTGGATGTGTGGCACCTACCACAGCACCTACACGGCTATAACCCATCTCACCCATGCTCATTTCACCCCAAGCTGATACAAGGTCTGCTGTATAATCGTAGATTGGTGTCCCCTCTATTTCTAAGTCTTGAAGTTCGCTACTACTTGGATTACTTGTCTTAACGAGGATGAATAACCCGCGATCCATCTCGTTACATGCACCAATGAAAGGCTCGATACCGTCAAAGCCCATATATGGGTTAAGTGTTACTGCATCTTCTGCCCATAAGTCGAACTTCTCACCTTCGATTTCTACACCTGCAATATGTCCTGCATAAGCAGCTGCTGTTGATGCGATGTCACCTCTTTTGATATCGCCTATTACCACAAGGTCTTTTTCTCTTGCATACTGACATGTTTCCATGTAAGCACGTAAGCCTTCTAGTCCGTATTGCTCATACATTGCAATTTGTGGTTTTACTGCTGGAATTAGGTCATGTACTTCATCAATGATTGCTTTATTAAACTTAATGAACATTTCTGCTACTGCCTTTGGTGTCTTACCGTATTTATCAAGCATTTCTTCCTTGATAAAGTTTGGAATCATAGCATAAGTAGGATCTAAACCTACCACTGTTGGGTTTTGTACTTGTTTAATTTTTGTTATTAATCTATCAATCATTTTGACATCTCCTTTTTCCTTTTAAATATTCTTTTGTTCTTATTTTACACTTTTTTGAATTTTTATTCAATAGTGTTAATATTTATTCTATTGATTATTTTTTATAAACGACATTTCCTGACACCATCGTACATGTCACATCTCCGTAGACTTCCATACCATGGAACGGTGTATTCTTACCTTTTGATACAAAGCTTTCTTTATCGATTACATATGGTGTGCTTACATCGATAATAGCTAAATCTGCCTCACATCCTACTTCTAAACGCCCTTTGTTGCCACCTAGTATGGCTGCTGGTTTTGTACTCATCTTCTCGATAAGCTCTAGTGGGCTTAAAACACCTGTCTTTACCAGGTATGTATAACTAAGTCCAAAGCTTGTTTCAAGACCTACAATACCAAATGGTGCTTTTTCAAACTCGACGTTTTTCTCATCATAGTGGTGTGGTGCATGGTCTGTGGCAATCACATCAATGACACCTTCTTTGATTGCCTTTTTCATCGCTTCCACATCGTCTTTGGTACGAAGTGGTGGGTTCATCTTCTTGTTTGTATCGTAGTCGCCTAAGATACTGTCATCTAAGATAAAGTAGTGTGGCGCGGTCTCTGCTGTAAGGTTTGTCATACCCCATACTGTCTTTGCCATATGGATGAGCTCTAAACTTCCTTTTGTACTGATGTGTGATAAGTGAAGCTTCGCACCTGTGGTACGTGCAAGGATGATATCTCTTGCCACGATGACTTCTTCAGCTTCACGCCCAATCCCTTTGATACCAAAGAGTTGTGCGTTTTCACCACCGTTCATGGCACCACCTGCTAGTGTGTGGTCTTCTGTATGAGAGAAGATTGGTAAGTCAAATGGCTTTACATAGCTCATGGCTTTTTTCATCATACTCGCATCCATAACTGTACGGCCATCTTCACTGATGGCACAGATACCATGCTCTGCCATCTTACCGATATTGGCAAGACTTTCACCTCTTTGCCCTTTGGTGATGGACCCTACTGGTAGGACGTGTACGCCATTTGCACGACTTGCCATTGTATTGATGTAGGCTACCACACACTCATTGTCGATGATTGGATTGGTATTTGGCATACAACAGATGGTCGTAAAGCCACCCTTTGCTGCCGCCTCACATCCTGAGGCAATCGTTTCTTTATGTTCAAACCCTGGTTCACGTAGGTGTACATGAAGGTCAATAAGACCTGGTACCACCCATTTGCCACTGGCATCTATCGTTTCATCTACTTGTTCACTTACTTTGCCTATCGCTACAATTTTACCGTCTTCTATAAGGATGTCTGCTACTTCTTCCATTTGTGTTGCTGGGTTTAAAACCAAGCCATTTTTAATTAATTTTTTCATTTTTGCATTCTCCTTTCATTTAAGAGGGCAAGTATTGCCATTCTTACGGCTACCCCATTTGTCACTTGTTCATCGATAACACTTACCTTACTATCCAGTAGTTCTGGCATTAATTCGACACCGCGGTTTACTGGTGCTGGATGCATAAGGATTGCATCTTTATCCGCTAAGGCAAACATCTCTTTATCGATACCATAGATCTGACTGTACTCACGAAGGTCTGGGAAGAGACCACCTTTTTGGCGTTCCATCTGGATACGAAGTCCCATCACTACATCTGCACCACTTATGGCCTCGCGAATGTCTGTCGTCACACGTGCGCCTAGTGTCTCCATACTCTTTGCAGTAAGGGTACCTGATCCTGCTAGTGTCACATTGGCACCTAACTTCGTAAGACCAAACACATTTGATCTCGCTACACGGCTGTGAGCGATGTCTCCTACGATTGTGACATTTAAATCCTTAAAGCTCCCTTTTTTATCAAGCATTGTATACATATCCAGTAGTGCTTGGGTTGGATGCTCATTGGCGCCATCTCCAGCATTGATCACTGAAGCTTTGACATTTCTTCCTAGTAAGTGTGCTGAACCGCTTAAACCATGTCTGATGACCATATAATCAATGCCCATGCGGTCAAGTGTCACACCTGTATCCACAAGTGTTTCACCTTTTTGAACACTACTTGTTGCAACCCCAAGGTCTGTCACATGCATCCCTTGATACATACCTGCCATGTTGAATGACACGCGGGTACGGGTACTATTTTCATAAAACAAAGTGATCATACTTTGGTCTTTAAGATTTGCTTCTCTTAAATCTTTATGGGTTATTTTCTCTTTCATTTCTTTGGCGAGTTCTAAAACGCTCATAATCTCACTTACTTCTAAGTCACGAATGCCAACTAAATCTTTGCTTTTTAACATAGTACACCTTCCTTTTTGATAAAATAAAAAGGCAATAGAAAGGTCAGAGACCTTCTATTGCCTTTAAGCTTAAGGATAAAAAAACAACGACGAAGAGAACTATCCAATTCCTTGAAAATAGGGACAGTGATTGCTTGCGCCATCTTATTTACCTTTTTATATAATTGTCTATTACTAGATATTAAATCCATTGATAGTGTAGTATTTGTTTTCATGTTTTCTCCTTTTTGGCCTCACGGGACCAAGCTTAAAGGCTATATTTGATTTTCTGTTATTTATACTATCATATAGACATAACAAGTGTCAATATTGTTTTTATTGGCCATCCAAATATTTTAACACCTCACTCGGATGGTCTATCACCACATTTGCACCATGTGCTTGTAATTCCTCAGTTGTTCGAAAGCCCCAGCTTACGCCCACACCGAAGACACCAGCTCTCTTGGCTGTTTCCATATCCACATCTGAATCACCTATATACAGTACTTCTCCTAATTCTATCTCACCTTGCTCTATAAGCCTCAAAACACTGGTAGGATTAGGCTTATGCGGTACACCATCTTGTTGCCCTACTACTTCCTTGAAAAAACGACTACCAAAACTTGCTGCTACCAATGCCCTTGCTTGCTCTTGTGGCTTATTGGTAACAACAGCCATCTGGACACCTCTTTCTTCAAGTATTTCTAGCAGTTCCCATATCCCCTCATAAGGCTTTGAAAAATCTGTCAAGTGCTCACTATAGTATGCCACAAATGCTTCCTTTAATGCAGCTATTGTTTCTTCTTTTCTTGCTTCTAAAGGCACTGCTCTCTCAATCAATTTATAAACGCCATTCCCTACAAACTTTTTGTAGGCTTCCATCTGATGTGTTGGATACTGATAGGTTTCAAGCACTTTATTCGTACTTGTCCCTAAGTCTTCTATTGTATTGACTAATGTCCCATCTAAGTCAAAAATCACTTGTTTAATCTTTGCCATATCGCCCCTCTTTTCTTTCTATTTTCTTTTTCTATGGTACCATAGGCCCTATAAAAAAACCACTACGGGTGTAGTGGTCATTTTTACCTGTATTTATTTTAAGATGACTTCGTAACATCCACGAATCGCATCCATACCTATAAGCTGGGTATGAACCATACCTTCTGGCATAGATAGGTAAGAAAACTGGTCTTTCATTGCATCTTGCATACCTAGCATAAAGAAGGGTGAATGTGTGGTTATAATAAACTGAATACGAGGGAAAGTGCTTATAAGAATCGGTAAGATTTCTTTAGCGAAACGGATATGTAGGTTTTGGTCTACTTCATCAATAACGACGATTCCCTCTACTTGTTCCACGCTAAATGCACGAGATGCATTGATGATATCATACTCTTTTAAGATGCTTACAAAAAGTGAAAGCACCATGATTTCTCCTGAAGATAAACATGAGAAATCCGAAGCAATCTCAAATTCTTTTTCTTCTTTTTTCTTGATAAAGATAGAAATAGAGCGATCGCGCTTACTTGATACACCTATACGTGCATACTCTAAATTCTCGTATTTATTGGTATAAATAACGCTAAGAAGACTATTAATGATACTTAAGATGGTGCTGTTCTTGCCTCTATAACCTGTAAACTCTTTTACAGACTTAGCGGCATAGACATCCCCTTGATCTTTAATATAATGGTCTTTCACGTAATATTCTTTAGTCTCTGTGACTTGCTCATACAGGTACTTATCGAGAAGTACATCTAAAATCCAGCTTTCTACTTGCTCGAGAAGATTACCTTTAACAATTTTTGATGCCCCTCTATTATCCATCATCTTACGTTTATCTTTATAAATCTTGTCAGATTCTTTTTTATCAAACCACGCTGGGTTATAGTATCTGTCTGTTGGGAAGTAGCAAAGCACTTGTTTTTGAATCTGGTGACTTCCTTGACTTGTGTTTTTATAGCATCCCGTTTCTAAGAACTTCTCTTTTGATTGAAGTTCTTTGATAACTTCTTTTTTCATAGATGCACTGATGTTCTTTGACATTACATCGATATAATCCACCGTCTTATCATTTTCTTCAAAGCGCATTTTGACAATGTACTCACTAGCACCCGTACGAATGTATTTTTTGTTCTCAGCTTTATAAGCTTCAATCTCATCTTCCGTATTACTACGATCTGTCTTTTTGATTTCAATCATCGCATCAACGATATTCGTTAGTAAAAGTGTCTTTCCTGCTCCGTTATGTCCCGTAATGATAAGTGGCTTTGGGCTACCATTTTCATAAAAGGCTGTTTCAATAGCTATACTTTCAATGGCCCCGTAATTTTTGATATCAATGTTTTTTAAATACATCTTCATCCCCCATCCGATTTTATTCTTTTTTTGCACAACCCCAATCGGTATTTTCTCTTTTTGAGTTTCTCTATCTGTATCTATATTTATTTTTTTAATATTCTCTTATTATTATAACCTGTTTTCCAATTTTTGCATTAAATTTTTGAAATTATTTATTTTTTTCTTACTTTTTCTTCCATATGTTCTCGTAGTCTGTTTTATCAACCCCAGCCTCTTCAAATGTTCCCATACCTAGAAGCGTATACGCAGCCATATCTAGTACTTGAAAAAGGATCGGACATCCACTGCCTTCGCCAAGTCGCATTTCCAAATCAAAATGTGCTTCTAGCCCTAGCTTTTGCAGTATTTTTTGCATACCTACTTCTTTCGAGAGATGGGATGCTACCATGACGCATCTCGTCTTCTCACATAAGCTATAAGCTACTAAAGCCGCACTGGCAGCGATAAAGCCATCTATCACCACTAGCTTTTGATGCTTCGCTGCTGCCAGATACACACCTACTAATCCTGCTAGATCCAGTCCACCTACTTTGGCTAATACATCTAATGGGTCTAAAGCATTTGGCCTATGCAAGCGGATGGCTTTTTCTATTGCCCCCACCTTACTTTGGTATACCTGATCACCTGCACCTGCACCTTTACCTGTGACTTCTGCCACGTCCTGTCCTAGAAGTACTGCTACCACAGCTGCTGATGTGGTAGTATTACCAATCCCCATCTCACCTGTGCCAAAGATTTGATACCCCTCTGCCATTAATCCTTCCGCCTCTTCTATGCCTACCCATATGGCTTGAAGTGCCTCTTCTTTTGTCATTGCGGGCTGTACGGTCATATCTCTCGTCCCTGCCATCACCCGTCTTTCACGTATTTCTGGATGGATGACCGGTTCTTTAACCCCTATATCTACCACATGCATGTGGGCATCTGCAAAAGCACTTAAGCGGTTCATAGCTGTAATACCACGGGTAAAGTTATACGTTACCGTCGCCGTCACTTCCTGAGGACAGCTACTTACCCCTTGATCACATACCCCATTATCTGCACACATGATAATGGTTGCTCGTGGCTTTGTCTTGACTTCTAACGACCCTTGTAGGCTTGCTAACTGAATGACCATCTTCTCTAGCTTACCAAGTGACCCTACTGGTTTCGTAAGGCCATCTATATAACACTCCATCTCCTTTGCCACCACTTCATTGGGTAGTGGGATGGCTTCTATATAAGTTTTTAATGATTCTAACATATTGAACTCTCCATTACTTTTTTTAATCTATACGGTACTTATTGCCACTTATACGCCACAATTAATGTATAAAGAAGCATCGCCCACTCCATCAGTTGCTGCATCGCACCCAGTGCATCACCGTTTAGGCCTCCTAATTTCTGTACAAACAAACGATTCACCCACCAAGTCACACTTACGATAACGATCATACCACCTAATGCCACCAAGCTATTACTCAGCATAGCACCAAGTACAAAGGCAAAGAGTAGGTTGATACTTAATCGGACGCCACCTATATTTTGAATCCAAAGGGCACCCATTCCTTCTTTTATATTTTTCCCTATAAAACATAAAAGGCAGACCGAAGCCTTGCCTGCTACTGGTATCCATATAATGAGTAGTGGTTGCACACTTAAACTATAAATGGCAATAAAGTGGATAGCAAAATCAAGTATAAGGGCAAGTGCCCCGAAGCTACCGACTCTGCTATCCTTCATAATTTCTAACGTTCTTTCTTTTGATTGATTGGCACCAAAGCCATCAAACACGTCTGCTAAGCCATCTAAATGCAACCCGCCTGTGGTCCATATCCCGGCCACCGTTGCACACAGTGCCCCTATAAGGGGATTCACAAGCCATGCACCTACTACATAAGCTCCGTATTGGATAAGCCCTACGATAAACCCTATGGTTGTAAAGAAGCCCATGGCTCCTTTAAAATCTTTTGGTTCACATGGCACTGCCTTTTTTGTAAGTGGGATGCGGGTTAAGAACTGCATGCCCAGTACAAAATGCTGTACACTTTTCATACACTACCTCACTTTTAATAATATTTTCTAGCCATCTCTATATACCAGTATCTCTCTTCAAAGGTAGTCGTAACGACAATGCCTGTATCTACCTTGAATTTCCAAAACATATCAAGGTTTTCTCCTAGCATATAACTTAAGGCCATACGTATGGTTCCCGCATGACATACTACAATGGCATCTTTGCCTTCCAGCTCTCTTTCCTGAATAAAACGACGTACACGTTCATACTGCATCGTCGCACTCTCACCATCTGGAATCACATAGTTGCGCCAATCTTTATACCACTCTTCGCGTTCCTTCGGATACTTTGCCTTGATGTCTCGGTCACTCATCCCTTCAAAGATACCCATATTACGCTCAAGAAGTCTAGAATCCGGATTAAAATAAATCCCTTGAAATAAAAGACTTGCTGTCTCCACAGCTCTTGCCGCTGGACTCATATAGACATTGATACAATCATCAAAATTGGTACAGATACTTTTTACTTCCTGTATGCCTTCTGGTGTCAATCTCGCATCCAGCTTGCCATAGTAATTTTGGTTGACATTTTGTTCAGTCTTCCCATGTCTTACCCAGTATATTTTCATCGCTTTCCTCCTTCTTTACAAGGATCTACGTCTACGCTCTTTAAAGTAAACAACTTCTAATCCCAGCCTATCACATAACACCTTGGCTTCAGCAAAATGTGAACCTATATACATACTTTCATGTGCATCAGAGCCTAGTGTAACGGCTTGTCCACCAAGTTCCTTGTACCTTCTAAGTATCTTTTCGTAGTTGGCTTTCACACCTGGCAATCTAAAACGCTTGGTATTCACTTCAAGCACCTTTCCTTTAGCCACTAAATTCTCAAGTACTTGGTCTATTCCCCCTTGAAATACTTCATAAGTAATCTCAGCATCTTCATAAGGACAATAGCGTGAAATATAATCCATGTGGCTCATAGCATCAAAGTCCTCCAGTTGCTGTATGTTTTCATACATCACATCCAAGTAACGTCCAAAAGCCTCTTCTTTGGTACGACCTTTATAGTACGCTTCATTGCATAAGTCCACACCATCTACTACATGGGTGGATACCAGTACAAAATCAAAAGGATATGTACTGATAAGTTCTTGATTTTCCTTAACTACACTTGGTTGCATACCAATCTCAATGCCCAAGAGAAGCTTTTCACTCCGTAGTGGTGCATAAGCCTTAAAATACGCTGGGACATCACATTCAAACACCAAGTCTCCTGGAAAATCCATGTCCATGTGTTCTGTTAAAATACAGCCTATACCTAGATGTTGGCATTGTGCCACCACCTCATCTATCGCCATCTTTGAATCTGCTGAGTACGCTGTATGTAAATGACAATCAAACATCTTAGTCGCCTCCCTCTAGATAAATAATAAAAATGTCAAAATATCCATGTAGTCATCTGATGTGTAAGAAATGGTAAATTCATCGATTTGCTTCGCACCTGGATAAAACGAATACTTATAGGCATCTTGATGACGTTTAAAGACAATCTTCAAATTAAATACTTCTGGCATGGTGCGTAACTGCGTGGATGCAAGTTGCTCCACCCCTGTCTTAACTGCTTTTTCAATACGTTCTAACGCCACCTCTGGATGGATACTTACAATGCCACCACCAAAGCCTTCTTGTACAGCTACTGCTGCTATCTTTTCATCCCACTGACGTACTTCACGTACGAGTCCCCCATCACCACTCACTGCTACAATAGGTACACCTATCATGGTTGCAGCATAAGCATAGATGAGAAATTCACTAGCTGGCTTGTCATTGATATAAATGCCTCGGATACTTCGTGGATCCAATGTATGTGCCAGTGGTGATGCATTAGACGTTGCATGAGAATGGTAGCCGATAAAAGCAATCCCATCAAATGTATCATCTAGGCCTTCCACCATATTGTACGGGTGATTACTCCATCCTGAAATGAGTTTTGCAATACGCGGCAAAAGCGGATACAGCAAATTCTTCCCATCTCCATGAGCATCTTTAATGACAATCTCTCGTACACCTGCCTCGATGGCGCCTTTACAAGCTGCTGCTACTTCTTTTGTCATGCGTTCCTTCGCTTCATGATTTGGGGCATTGGCAGCCTCTTCCCATGTGGATATACCTGTTATACCTTCTATATCTGCACTGATAAAAAGTTTCATCTCGTCACCTACCTTTTAGACTCTCTATTCTTATTGTTAGTATAGCAAAGCCCCTTTAAAATATCAAAGCAATTCTACGGCATTATTTTCTTTTTTTTCTTATGTTTTT
>JBOGBZ010000058.1:0-8973 GCA_051656485.1 Cellulosilyticaceae bacterium | reverse complement strand
GAATTTGGGTGGTACCGCGGAGTTATACTTCGTCCCTTTTTTGGGGACGGAGTTTTTTTATTTTATTCTACAAACAAGGTGACAAAAAGAAAGGAGAAAGTGTAATGAAAGAAAAATTACAACAAATTAAAGCAACTGCTCTAGAAGCGATTCAAGCAGCAGATAACCTTAAGGTATTAGAAGATTTACGTGTACAATATACAGGTAAAAAAGGTGAGCTTACAGCCGTTCTTCGTGGAATGAAGGACTTAAGTAATGAAGAAAGACCTGTGATTGGTCAGCTTGCAAATGAGGTGCGTGAGCTTATCGAAACAGAGATTGGGACAAAGAAAGAAACCCTTGAAATGGCAGCACAAAATGCAAAACTTCAAGAGGAAATCATTGATGTAACGATGCCAGGAAAGAAACTTCCAGAAGGGCATATGCACCCACTCTTAAAGACTTTAGAAGAAGTACAAAACATCTTTATCGGTATGGGATATGAAATCATAGAAGGTAGAGAAGTAGAGACAGCATACTACAACTTCGATGCCTTAAACTTAGGTGAAGAGCATCCAGCACGTGATGAGCAAGATACTTTCTACTTCTCACCAGAGCTTGTACTTCGTACAGCGACATCACCAGTACAAGTACACACAATGGAGAAGCAAAAACCACCAATCCGTATGGTAGCACCAGGTCGTGTATACCGTTCAGATGAGCCAGATGCGACACATTCACCAATCTTCCACCAAATCGAAGGTCTTGTCATCGATAAGAACATCACATTTGGTGACTTAAAAGGTGCTCTTGCTGAGTTTGCCAAGTCATTCTTCGGCGATAAAGTACAAGTGAAATTCCGTCCACACTACTTCCCATTCACAGAGCCAAGTGCAGAAGTGGATGTAACTTGTGTTATGTGTGGTGGTAAAGGATGTAACGTATGTAAAGGTTCAGGTTGGATTGAAGTACTCGGATGCGGTATGGTACATCCAAAAGTACTTGAGATGGCTGGTATCGACCCTACAGAATACCAAGGCTTTGCATTTGGTATGGGACTTGAGCGTCTGACAATGCTTAAATACGATATTAATGACCTTCGTTTATTCTATGAGAATGACGTTAGATTTTTATCTCAATTCTAAGAAAACATACTTTAATAGATAGAAAAGTGAAAAGAGAAAGGAAGTAGAAAAATGAATGTACCTATGTCTTGGCTTAAACAATACGTTGATTTAGATATGGATATCAACACTTATATAGATGGTATGACAATGTCTGGTTCAAAAGTAGAAACAGTAGAAGAATCAGGAAAAGAAATTACAAAAGTAGTAGCAGGAAAAATTATTGAAGTAGCACCTCACCCAGATGCAGAGCGTCTTCGCGTGATGCAAGTAGATATCGGAGAGGAAACACCACTTCAAATCGTAACAGCAGCTGCAAACGTTAACTTAAATGACGTGGTACCAGTAGCGCTTAATGGTGCGACACTTGCAAACGACTTAAAGATCAAAACAGGTAAACTTCGTGGGGTTGAATCACAAGGGATGTTCTGTTCAGTAGAAGAATTAGGCTTCGAAGAAACAGAAATCGAAGATGCACCACATGATGGCGTATACATCTTCCATAATGAGATGCCTCTTGGCAAATGTGTGAAGGCACACTTCGGTCTTGGCGAGCAAGTGGTAGAATACGAGATCACATCAAATAGACCAGACTGCTTCAGTATCTTAGGGATCGCTAGAGAAGCAGCAGCTACTTTTGGTCAGACTTTTAACTTCCCAGAGATTAAGGTAGAAGAAGTAGCAGGTGATGCAAGTGCTATGGCAGAAGTAGCAATCGAAGCAACTGACCTTTGCCCACGCTACGCAGCAAGAATCATCAAAAACGTAAAAGTAGGTCCATCACCAAAATGGTTAGCAGACCGTATACGTTCGGCTGGACTTCGTCCAATCAATAACATCGTAGATATCACAAACTACATGCTTCTTGAATTCGGTCAACCAATGCATGCTTTTGACTACGATAAATTAGAAGGCCATAAAGTAGTAGCAAGACGCGCTGTTAAAGGTGAGAAAATGCTTACTTTACTTGGTGAAGAAGTAGAACTTGATGACACAATGCTTGTGATTGCAGATGCGAAGCGTCCAGTAGCAATCGCTGGTGTTATGGGTGGTGAAGAGACAAAAGTAACTGAAGAGACAACCACTATTCTCTTTGAATGTGCAAACTTCAACGGTTACAATGTACGTCAAACATCTAAGAAACTTGGTATCTCAAGTGACTCATCTAAAAAATACGTAAAAGGCCTTGATCCAAACAATATCACACTTGCTTTAGAACGTGCAGCACAGCTTATCAATATGACACAAGCTGGTGATGTCGTAGCAGGAGTAATCGATGTTTATCCAGTGAAGCGTGAAGCAATCACGATTCCTTATGACCTTACATGGATCAACAACTTCATCGGTATTACAATCACAGAAGAAACATTTGTAAGCTTCCTTACAAGCGTAGACTTCCAAGTAGATACAGCTGCAAAGACAGTGACAGTACCTACATTCAGACCGGATGTAACGATGATGGCTGACCTTGCAGAAGAAGTAGCTAGACTTTACGGCTACGATAAAATCCCTGTAACACTTGAAAAAGGTGAGCCAACAGTAGGCCACAAAACTTTCGAGCAAAATACAGTGGATCAAATCCGTAAATTACTTGCAGGCAATGGTGTACATGGTGCACTTACCTACACATTCGAAAGTCCAAAAGTATTCGACAAGCTGATGATACCAGCAGATAGCAAACTTCGTGATGTCCTAACAATCACAAACCCACTTGGGGAAGACTTCAGTATCATGCGTACCACAACACTTGGCGGTATGATGACATCACTTGCTACTAACTACAACCGTAGAAATGAGTCTGCTTACCTTTATGAAATCGGTAAAGTATACGAAAAGCAAAGTGAAGGCGTACCAAAAGAAATCAAGAAGCTTACAGTTGCTATGTATGGCAAAGATGCAGACTTCTTCACACTAAAAGGTTTAGTAGAGGCACTTATGGAGTCTCTTAATATCAAGAAGTGGGAAGTAACAAGAAATACAGAGACTTGCTTTATGCATCCAGGACGTACAGCGAACCTTGTGATTGCTGGTAAAGAAGCAGGCTTCTTTGGTGAAGCACATCCACAAGTAGCGAAAAACTACGGTATTGATGCGAAAGTCTATGTGGCAGAACTTGACCTTCAAATGATGCTAGATGCCATCGACCGTGCACCAAGCTACAAAGCATTACCAAAATTCCCATCGACATCTAGAGATATCGCGATGTTAGTCACAGTAGACACATTAGTTGGGGATATCGAGAAGAGTATCGCACAACGCGGTGGAAAACTTTTAGAAAAAGTAGAACTCTTTGACGTTTACCAAGGTAAGCAAATCGAAGAAGGGTACAAATCTGTGGCATACAACCTTGTATTCAGAGCAGAAGACCGTACACTTAAAGATGAAGAAATCCAAAAAGTAATGAAGAAAATCCTTAATGGCCTTGAAATGAACGTAGGGGCAAAATTAAGAGAGCAATAAAAATAAA
This sequence comes from Cellulosilyticaceae bacterium, assembly GCA_051656485.1. Classification (GTDB taxonomy): domain Bacteria; phylum Bacillota; class Clostridia; order Lachnospirales; family Cellulosilyticaceae; genus JBOFDK01. The sequence continues at coordinate 5,403 of JBOGBZ010000058.1, read as the reverse complement.
GTAAAAAGAGTTGGTACAGTCAAAGTCATGATGTACCAACTCTTTTTCTTATGCAAAGACTTGTTCAATAGAACGCCCACTCCAAGGTAAGGCGGGTGTGACACACTGCTCATAAGAAGGACAGCACAAGGAAGGATGACAAAGGCTAGTAAGGGTATGCTGAACCTCACAGTAAGAAGGAGAATCTTGAGTCCATGTGGTGATGGCTTGAGGATAGTAGGTAGGAATAGATGTGGTGAAGAGGTGCATATAAGTAGCAGCAGTACTGACATTTGTACTGATACTAGGACCTAGAAAATAAGTGCTGAAGTAGAACGTAGGTGGATACAGGTTGGCTTCTACAAAGTCTGAAAGTGCACTGCATTTCGTCAGAAGTGTATCGACTTGTAAGTCGATCTGAGTATAGCGTGTGAGAACGGCCGTTGTATGTGTACACGTATTGGAGTCAGATATAGACTGATTACAGGAAGACTGTTGAGAAGCATTAGCCGTAAGGGTACGTGACGTTGTCTGACCAGCAGTTGAACTAGAGGACCCTCCTGTGGCAGTGGTATTAGAAAGGGTGTCTTTAGGTTTGAGACTCACGGAAGTATTGGTGTTTGCAGATTGCGTGCAGCTTTCATTGGAGGTAGAGCCGTTACTTTCAGACGAACCATCCGTTTCTTGGCAGCTATGTGCATGGGAAGAAGTATCGGTAGTGGAATGATGGTTGGTACAGGTGTGATCATAGCGACGATCTTTAAATGGATAAAGGGCGGTATACAGTGTCTGAAAGGTAGCGTGGAAGTGCAGATGTTCACAAAGGCTCATCGGTGTGGCTAAAAAAAGCATGGTATAGGTAGCGGATGGCAGTGGCGTCAGAAGTGTTTTTAATGGTGAGGTAGGCATAGAAGTAGGTGCATAAAAGGTGGTGCTAGTGATGAGTTTTGTGCATAATAAACCAGCGACTTCCTCTTCAGAGAGTACGTGATAAGTAGCTGAAGAAGCATTGGTGCACAGATAATCTTGTATAAGCTGCATACCTACTAAGCTAAGAGAAGGATGGGCAACCCCTATATAAGTCGTAAGGCTAGTTGGTGTTACTTGAATCACATAAGCAAAGGTTATATCAAGGCTTTGTAAGGCGGTCAGTAAAGGAAGTAGGCTAAAAGGTGGCGGCTCATACTGGGTGGTGGAAGTGAGGCGGATGAGCTTCACGGCATGGCAAGATAGGGATAGAGGTGCAGGTGATAAAGAGGCAAGGCTTTGAAGATATGTATTAAAAACCACGAATTGGCTTAGAGAAAGTGCACTTTCTAATTTTGAAGAATCAATACAAGAAGACATCTTTTCACCTCTTTATCAAAAAACAATTTCTTACTAATGTATGCACCACTAAAAAGCCATATGAAAAAGAAACGATACAAATGGTAGGACACTACATATAGACGATAAAAAAAGAATAAGCTATACTTATCAAGAATAATCAATGACAAGGAGGCAAAAGATGATCACGGCAAAAGAACTTAAAGAAGAAATATTAGTCTATGATATTATCAAGTATACAGATGAAGACGGTAAGGAAATTGAATGTGTAGAAGTGACCTTAGCAGACCGTATTATTGATGTTTATATGGATACAAAAGAAGTGAATGTAGGCATTATTGTAAAGAAAATACTCGAGCAAGGACTTTATGAGAAAAATGCACCAGCAGAAGGAGACCAAGATGCAAGATAAAGAAAGTGTACTAAAAGAGCTATTAAGTTTACGTAGAAGACGTAACGTACCAAAAAATACAGGCATAAGAGAAATAGAGATTTTTGAAGAGCAAGTAGAAAAGTCGTTACGTCGTATCGAACAACAACGTTACTTAGCAAAGAAATTTAATTTAGAAGAATTAGTAGCTATTCACAAAGCTTATGAAGAAGTAACCAGTAGATAATGGTGATAAAGAATGAAAAAGTTGTTGCATACGCATGCAGCAACTTTTTTTATGGCAAAAATATCAAAATTAAAAAAGAATTTTTAAACGATATAGAGAAAAAACAAGAGAAATCAAAAGTGAAAAGTTCTATATATAAAAAATATACAAAAAATACTAAAAATTTAATTTAAAACACCAATTGCTAGAGGATGTCCTTATAAGCTAGTATTTTAGAGAGGAATGAAAGCGAAAGGGGAAACGTCTATGAGAAAAGGAATAAAGCGTACAATACAAGTGCTTATGCTTGGGATGATACTACTATTGGTAGGATGCACACAAAAAGCAAGCCAACCTATAGGGACGGTGCTATGGACATTTGAAACAGGAGATAAGATTTTATCTTCACCTGTGATCTTTAAAAACACAGCCATTTTTGGAAGTAATGATAAAAACTTGTATTGTGTGGATTTGAAGAAGCAAGAGGAAAAGTGGCGTTATACGTGTGAAGAAGAAGTGACCACAAAGCCAATGATTAATAGCGAGCAGATTATCTTCTCTACCCATTCAGGATGTTATGCGGTCGATGCAAAGACAGGTGAAGAAATATGGACGTTTAAGAAGCAACCAACAGGAAAGGCAATCCAAGATAGATGGGATTACCATGCACCATCACCTATTCTCTATAAAGAGCTGGTCATTTTTACAAGTGTGAGTGGAAGTATCCATGGACTAGATAGTAAAACAGGTGAAGTCGTATGGGAATACACACCTGAGACTACAAAGGAAATACGTGCAACACCTATTGTAGAAGGCGATGTCTTGTATTTTGGGGATTCAAAAGGGAATTGTGTGGCACTGGATTTAAATACGAAAGACATTTTATGGCAGGCAAGTATCGGGAGAGCCATCATTGCATCACAATACGCTTATGGCGACAATGTCTATTTTACAGGGCGTGATACAAAAGTTGTGGCACTTGATGCAAAGGATGGTAGTGAAAAGTGGCAGCATACCGATCCAGATGGCTCATGGTTCACTACAGAGATGCTTGTGGCGAATGACATACTTTATGTAGGTGGGTCAGATAACAAGAAGTTATTAGCATTCAATGCTGAAACAGGTGACATACAACATACATTTATAAGCGAACAAAATATTTTTGGGACGCCGATTATAGAAGATGGTATCTTATATTTTTGCGATGGAAATGCTTACTTTAAGCAACTAGGCAATGTGTTTGCTTATGATGTAACAAAAAGTGAAGAGCCTTTATGGCAGGTGGAGTTTAAGTTTCCTATCTTTTCAGGACCTGTTATAAAAGATAGGGTGATGTACTTCGGGGGAACTGACGGGAATTTTTATGCAATGCAAGCAAAGTAAACGGATAGATAGAAGTCTATAGAAGAAAAACATTCCTAGCGAGTTTCCTAGGAATGTTTTTCTTTTTATTATTCAACAAGGGCATATGTACATCAAGAGGGAATGTGCTATAATAAGGGTCAATATAACAAAATACCCTAAGAAAGGAGAGCGAGAATGTCTGTTCCTTTTACGCACTTACATGTGCATACCGAATATAGTTTGCTGGATGGCTCTGCAAAGATTAAAGAGCTTATCAAAAAAACAAAAGAATTAGGAATGAATGCTTTGGCGATTACTGACCATGGCGTTATGTATGGCGCCGTTGATTTTTATAAATATGCCCTAGACCAAGGGATTAAGCCCGTCATCGGATGTGAAGTCTATGTGGCACCACGTGGTCGCTTTGATAAAGAAAAAGAAGACTTACGCTACAATCACTTAGTCCTTCTGGCAAAGAATAATGAAGGTTATCAGAATCTTATCCGTATGGTATCACTAGGCTTTACTGAAGGGTTCTACCGTAAGCCACGTATAGATTTTGAACTGCTCGAACAATACCACGAGGGTATCATCGCTTTAGGGGCATGTCTTGCGGGACCTGTCACAAGACCTTTAATAGAGGATAACTATGATAAAGCCAAGAGTGTGGCATTACGACTCCAAGAAATCATGGGTGAAGACCATTTCTATTTAGAAATACAAGACCATGGGATGGAAGAACAGCGTAAGGCAAATCAGTTCACTTTAAGATTGGCAAAAGAGACGGGCATCCCTATGGTAGCGACCAATGACGTCCATTATATCTTAGAAGAAGATGCAGGACCACATGAGGTCCTTCTGTGCATTCAGACAGGGAAGACGATGGAAGATAGTGACCGTATGGTGTATGAAGGCAATCAGTTCTTCCTTAAATCACCTGAAGAGATGGCAGAACTTTTCCCTTATGCACTAGAGGCACTAGAGAATACACAGCGCATTGCAGATAGATGTGATGTAAGCTTTGACTTTAATGAGCTGAAGCTTCCAAGCTTTGATGTACCTACGGAGGAAAGTCCTAAGGACTATCTGGTACGTCTGTGTCATGAAGGTCTAGCCATGCGCTATGAAACTGTAGACGACTTCCTAGAAGAACGTCTGAATTATGAACTTGATGTCATCATTCAGATGGGATTTGTAGACTACTTCCTGATCGTAAGTGATTTTATCAAGTACGCTAAAAGTCAAGGGATACCAGTAGGGCCAGGACGTGGTTCGGCAGCGGGAAGTATTGTGGCTTATGTATTAGAAATCACAAATATTGATCCTATCAAGTACCAATTGCTCTTCGAACGTTTCCTGAATCCAGAACGTATCAGTATGCCCGATATCGATATCGACTTCTGTTATGAAAGAAGACAAGAAGTCATCGACTACGTTATCGAAAAATACGGTGAAGAACGTGTAGCACAGATCATAACCTTTGGAACCATGTCTGCCCGTGCGGTTATCCGTGATGTAGGACGTGCCATCAATATGCCGTATCCTCAAGTGGATAAAATCGCAAAAATGATTCCTAATGAGTTGAAGATTACCATTGATAAAGCACTGAAGATGAATGATGAACTGCGTGATGAGTATGAAAGTGATGAAGCAGTCCATTATCTCATCGATACGGCGAGAAAACTAGAAGGATTACCACGCCATTCATCGACTCATGCAGCAGGGGTTGTTATCTCTAAAAAACCAGTGGTGGAGTATGTGCCACTTAATGCTAATGAAGGGGTCATTACGACCCAGTTCCCTATGACGACCTTAGAGGAGTTAGGGCTTTTAAAGATGGACTTCTTAGGGCTACGTACCCTTACTGTTATTGATAATGCAGTGAAGTTAGTGGCAAAGAATCATGGCATTGTGCTAGATATGGACAATGTCAATTATGAGGATGCTAAAGTCTATGAACTGATCGCTTCGGGAAATACAGAAGGGATCTTCCAGCTAGAAAGTGCAGGTATGAAGTCCTTCATGAAGGAACTTATGCCAAGTAATCTAGAGGACATCATAGCAGGGGTATCTCTCTACCGTCCAGGACCAATGGACTTTATTCCTAAGTATATACAAGGGAAGAAAGATAAAGAAAGCATCACCTATACCCATCCAA
>JBOGBZ010000057.1:0-6023 GCA_051656485.1 Cellulosilyticaceae bacterium | reverse complement strand
CATAAGCATAGGTCCACGCTGGGTATTCGGGCTCTTTCTTTATCTCTACCGATTTGATACATTCAAATCCTCTTAGGCTACCATAGTCATGCTCTTTCCCAAAGTGAACACATCTCCACCCTTCCTTAGAAAAAACTTCTCCTAAAGTTTGGATGTCCTCTGGTAGTTTTGGAAATCCCATATCCTTTAAATTACTTACTACACCTGTCTGGTGTGGATATCTCGAAGTCCAGAAAGATGCCCTTGCTGGCTGACAAAGCGGACAGCTTGTATAGACATTATCAAAGACAGCTCCTTCCCTTGCTAGTCTATCAATATTCGGTGCATCTACATACGCATTCCCATAGCACCTTAAAGCCTGGGCACTTAACTGATCACATACTATAACGAGTATATTCTTCTTGTTATCCATTTTCGGTTCTCCTCTAAATAAATTCTTAATTTTATATTATTCTTAATTCTATTGTACACCAAACATTCCCCTTTTCTCCATAACTATTTTAACGACTATCCCCATCTCTTCTCTTAAATTTATACTATTTATCCACATTTTCCTCAACTTAATCAACACAACAAAGCTGTAGACATTTTTATCTGCCTACAGCTTTTAATTATTGTAATGTGATTGTAAAAGTTTCCCCTACTTTTTCATAGTCTCCTTCAATTGGGCCACTTTGCTCTGGTAATGCAAGTGCATAAAGTTGAAGTGTAAGACTTTTAGCTTCTTTTGCAATAGGTGTGCCTTCTATTCTAAGTGCTCCACCTTGACCCATGTTTCCGCCTGCTTCCATAAATACTACTTCATTCCCTAAATCATCTTGACCACGTATTTCTAATGCAGTATGCATTAGTAAATTATCTGTTTTAAAATAGATGCTTTGTTCAAAATCATTTGATACGTATTTTACAAGTGTTATTTCTTCTTCTTGTTCATTCACAACGATCTCTTTATCGATTGACATCACTGCTGTATCTGCAATTAATGCACTACTATCTGCAGTAAATGCAAACTTCCAGTCTGTATTATAGTAAATGTTATCATTCACTTCTACTTGTGGAATGAAAAGGTTAATATCTAATTTACCCTCTAGTTTTTCTTTGATATTATGATTTTCAACAAGCGCTATAGTATGCTCATCAATTTGTTTTGTCTCAAATGTAGCTCCTTGATTCAGTTCTTCTCCATTGATGTTTACTCTTGTAAAAGTAGACCAGTGTTTTCCTTCTTCTACTTTTTCTGGTGAAGTGATATAAGTTACAATTCTTAACTTATGGTTTGCTTGGTCATATGCTACCTCTCCAATTCCTACACTTACACCATCTTTTGATGTAATCATCTGATTCACTACTGTTGCGTACTCATCTAGATCTTTCTCAATTCCTAATACGGTTGCTAATTTGTAAGCCACTGGATTCTTAGTTGCTAGTGTAGGCATCACACCTACTGCTCCAAAGCTAAGTGCTACTACTGATGCTGCTACTACGTATTTTTTATTGTTTTTGATTATGTCCTTAAATTTTTTCATTTTGATGATCTCCTCTGATTTTGATTGAATTTATTTTTTAGTGTTTAGTGTTTATTTTTTCTAGTAAAATGTCTTACACCCTATACTTCACCTCAATCATCAGCTGATCTATCATTTTGAAAAAACTTTTTTAAAAAACTTTATTTTAATCGTATTTCTACTTTCGCGCCTTCTACTGTATCCACTGCTAATACAGTGTTTCCATCTCCTCGTGAAAGTACACGGCATTTATTATTTTCATGAGCAAGTTCCCATTCTCCTACTAAAGTTAACTGTAAGGTATGCATTTGGCTAGGGTTCCCTCTCCATTCTCTAGAATAGACGCTCACTTCTTTTTGAATGCCCCTCTCATCATATTGACTTTCATCTCTTCCTTCATACAGCCTAAGGTCTGGATCACTAATACTGATTAGGAACTCATCCTCTTTTTCCTCCGTCATGACTAGAGCGGGCGTATCTATCCCTACTATCTGCCCTTTGTTGATTTTCTCATTCGCTTCAAATAAGGCATAGGCTAAAATACCTGTTTCATGATCTTTTACAATATGTGCTTTGCTATTCTTTTGCAAAATAGTATAAGGACTATTTTCTTTTAGGCTGTGTAATGCTTCTAGGCTAGTGTCTATTAGCATAAGGTATTCATACCCTGCATCTTGTGGTGCATAGCCATGTTCAATGACTGCTTTAGCAAATTCTCCATATGTAACCCCGTCATCATGCTGGTCTCTAGACTGTTGATACTCACGAGTTACTGTTACCTTATGTCCTGCTGGCAAGATATAGCCAATGTTGTGGTTATCCATTAGATAAGTAGTGGATTCTAGTGTAAAACTTTCTTTATAACCTAGACCTGTTATCTCTTGGTCACCACCTATATAAATTGGCTCATCGCTTTTTCTTAAATAACTTTGGAAAAGGGTCGTACGCGTTGGATACTGGCTGTCATTATTTTCAATATCTGAGCCTAACGCTAGAATTCTATTCTCAAACATAAAGACCGACTTTCTCGCTCTGTGGCTACCATTGTACTTTGGATGTTCATGCAGCTTCATCGCAAACATCCCTTGTCTGCCCTCTAAATCTACAGCCCCTGCATAAGACTCGTCTGAAAAAAGCATTTCTTCAAAACCACTAAAGGTATCTACATTCCTTACATCTGATTTCACTTTTTCAATAGGTAGATGAATAGTCGTGGTTCCTGGCCAGCTATTCCAGTCCCATCCTTGCTGGAAATAGCCACTCTCCTTATTACTTACTGGACTTCCTTGATTCATCACCTGAATCTGTCCATGAGAAATATATCTCCCATAAAGGTTCGCATCTAGGTAACTTTCATTTGCCCACACATATTTACTATGCCCTTTGACTCCTACTAGCCACTCGCCTCTTCTATGTAAGCTAAGCGCTGCATAGTTCATGGACCAGTTTCCTACCGGAGCTTTTTCTGACTGAATACCCATTCCTTTTAGTTTATCGGCAAAGCTATCTTGCTCACCTTCTGTCAAACGCAGATAAGCTGCTGCTACCTGATGATCTACCTCTTGCTGTCTATCCGGTGAACCTGCTAAGGTCATATATTTGAAAGGTGTTAAACTTAAAGCTTCTGTACCTTTTGGATGTCTACCTGATACACTCAGTAAAAACTGATTTCTATTACTAAAAATCCTAAAATTAAGTACTGCTTGTTTCACTAATTCATGCTGCTCTTTAGGCAATCCATAGCAGGTCCCGTGAATAAGATAAATAATCGGTGTTACGCCATTAAGCCCATCTCTTGCATAGGCAGGATAAAAGCCTTGGTGATGGAATCCTAAACCATCATATTTGAAAGGTCCTTTAAGCCCAGATTTGGGTGAGCAAGCAAAAGTCAACCATTTGTTAAATGCACCTAAAAGCTCGGATTGCAATACAGTATCATCCACCATAAGCACACTCGCAAACATTCCCTCTATTAAAGTATTGATGACGTCCATATTAATGCCTTCTGCTTCTAACTCCTCATAGAAGATACGCCCCATACCAGAGAACCAATTCATAGCACCCATCGCTTCTTCCATCCATCCAGCTTTTTTAAGGACATCTTTCATTAGATAAACTGCTGGATAATACTGTAGCATCTCATATCCTAAGTGATGTAATGTTCCTGCATTACTCCCTTTTGCAAAGCCTTGATCCCATAAATGCCAGAACATCCTAACAAACATCTCTTTCACTTCACCTTGATGTGTTTTATCTTCTGCTTTATATAAGAAAATAGCTAAGTCATACATGACCTTGAAATATTCTTTAGCCTGTATAGAATTAATCTTTTCGAGATACTTCGTCTTATCAAAAGCATTCAATGTCACAAAAGAGGCCTGATAATCTATACTTCTTCCTTTAATCTCTCCCTCTTCTACTCTTATTTCACAGCTTATATATTTTGCTTTTAAATGCTTAAAATCTACGACTTCTCTTCGCTCACATAAATACTCTTGGTATCTTTCATGAATAATCTCCAAATCTTCTAGCTGCTCTTTTGCCACCTGGCCTGTAAGATTGAATTTTTTGTATGCCTCATAAAAAGCATAGACAGACATCCAGTGACTATTCGATCTTTGATCAGCATCTAAATTGACAAAAGGTAACTGCTCATCTCTCATATGATGCCTTGCATCTAGCGGAGTTGATAAAATGATATTGGTAAAGTATAAATCTTTTCCTTCCATACTCTTTGGCGCTCTAATAACTAACTGATCCATCTGCTCTGTTGGTGTACCCTTCATATCTCTATCATACATCACCCAAGCGCATCTCCAGCCCTTAAAATCTAGCCCAAATTCAAAATGGGTAGCTACTTTCCCTTGCTCCAAAAATTCTAAGGTAAGCTTTTCTTTTGATGGACACTCATTATACAGCCACATCACAAAACTTGAACGTCTCTGATCACTTGGATTGCCGTCAAAAGCTCTATAGCCAATGTCCGTACTGATCCTCATTGTCCCTTCTTGTCCGATAGACCACTTAAGGGAGGTGTCCCCAAACTTTGTACGTCTAGCACTTAGTTCTAATGCAGACGCTGTATCTACTGTTATAAAGTCTTGAATCTGATCCTCGAATAATAAAAAGTTTTTTTCCATAATACTCTCTTCTTTTCTGTTAGATTGATACTTTCACCTTATCTCACTAGACTTTCTTTGTAAATTCTCACTTTTTTCCCTTATATCTATTCTTTTTACTCATAGTACAGATTTTGGAGATATTCTATTTTTTTGCATACACTTTATAAGTTTTGTATATGCCAAAAAAGGCCTATTCCTTGTATGGAATAAGCCTTTTACATTTGTGCTTTCACATCTGTCACCTACCTAGGAGTTTTTCTATAGATGTCTGCACCCAATGCTGTTAACTTTTCTTCAATTGATTCGTAACCTCTGTCGATATATTTAACGTTACTAATTATTGTTTCACCATCTGAAGCCCTTAGTCCCGCTAATACCATAGCTGCTCCTGCTCTAAGGTCTGTTGCTACAAGATCTGCTGATTTAAGTGTTTCCACACCATCAATAATCGCCCTGTTGCCATCTACTACCTTGAAGCTTGCACCTGTTGCCTTAAGCTGATCGATATATTGGAAACGATTTTCAAATACACCTTCTACCATCGTGCTCTTTCCACTTGCAATGCTAAGAAGCGTTGCCATTTGTGGCTGAAGGTCTGTTGGGAATCCTGGATATGGTAATGTCTTTACAGTAGTTGCCTTAAGTTCTCCCGGAGCTACTACACGAATATAATCATCACCTTCTTCAATCTCAATACCCATTTCACGCATTTTAAGTGTTACTGATTCCATATGCTCTGGAATAATGTTTCTTACATAAACATCTCCTGCTGTAATAGCCGCTGCAATCATGTAAGTCCCTGCTTCAATCTGGTCTGGTACGATAGAATATCTACCACCAGTAAGCTTTTCTACACCTTTAATACGGATTACATCTGTCCCTGCACCTTTTACACTAGCTCCCATCATATTGAGGAAGTTAGCTACGTCTACTACGTGAGGTTCTTTTGCTGCATTTTCAATAGTAGTTGTCCCTTCTGCTAGGACTGCTGCTAACATAATGTTAATTGTAGCACCTACACTTACTACATCTAAGTAGATATGTGTCCCTACTAGTTTGTCTGCATAAGCTTTAATAATATTATCATGGATTTCTACTGTTGCACCTAGTGCTTCAAATCCTTTGATATGCTGGTCAATAGGACGTGAACCAAAGTTACATCCACCAGGCATAGCGACTTCTGCCTTACCAAATCTACCCAATAACGACCCAATAAGGTAGTAAGATGCTCTCATTCTACTGATACACTCATCAAGGGCTGAACAATTGTAGACTGTACTTGCATCCACTCTAAGTGTATGAGTACTTGTAAATTCTGTTACAGCTCCTACTGATTTCATAGATTCATTTAAAATTCTTACATCTTCTATATTAGGTAAATTGTCTATTTCACAAA
>JBOGBZ010000056.1:0-2121 GCA_051656485.1 Cellulosilyticaceae bacterium | reverse complement strand
GACCTTAAGACTTTTAGTGCCATAGGTACTTATGGGATGAGTGTACTCACAGCCATTACTGCCCAAAACACCCAAGGGGTTTTTATGGTGGAAGAAATCAGTAAAGAAATGATACGTAAACAAATCGAAGTTGTATTTGACGATATTCCACCAAAAGCTGTGAAGGTAGGCATGGTATCTTCACCAGAAATTATCTATGAAATCGTGGAGACACTTAAGCAGTATCAAGTGGAAAATCTCGTGGTAGACCCTGTGATGATTTCAAAAAGTGGCTATGACTTTTTAAGACCAGAGGCAAAGCAGAATCTTATAGCCTATCTAATCCCCAAAGCGTATCTTGTGACACCTAACGTACCGGAAGCAGAAGAAATAACAGGAATGAAAATACATACATTAGAAGATATGAAAAAAGCAGGTGAGAAGATCTTGGCAATGGGGCCAAAGTATGTACTCATGAAAGGCGGTCACTTAGAAGGTGATGCCATCGATGTACTGATGGGTGAAGGGGTCTTTGAAGTATTGGAGCAAGAAAGAATAGACAGGAAAAATACTCATGGCACAGGGTGTACCATCTCTTCGGCGATTACAGCACATCTTGCACTAGGTTACTCGGTAGTGGAAAGTGTTAGAAGAAGTAAGGCGTATATTACCGAAGCCATCAGACATAGCTTTGATATTGGTAAAGGTGTAGGACCGGTGCATCATTTTTATGGGTTAGAGAATAAAAACTAAATGTTAAATTTAGAAAAATCTAATTTTACTTACATTTAATGAAACTAGCCTTTAGATTTTACATAGCCTCCGTATACTGTGGTTGAAAAATTACAGTATACGGAGGTTTTTTTATGAACAACAAAGTAGGTATCACACAGTCTCAAAAACTTATGATTTTTGTATTAAGTATGTCACTTTATGGTTTAGCAACTTTATTTACAGAACTCATTCCAAAGTTTCAAGTAGGTATTGTAGAATTTTCCGTTGAATACTTTTTATTTATTCCCCTTACGTTAGCCATGTTATTTGACCCACTTTCAGCAGCTTTAGGTGCAGCAACGGGCGAGATCGTCTTTAGTGAGATTATGCTCGGGCAATTTGGTGGCATTGGTGAGATGGAAAAGTTTTTGACTTTGACAATAGGGATTTACATAGCAGGGCGTATGATTAAGAATCCTAGAAATCGTAAAATGGTAGGCATCGCAGCGATGACAGGTGTTGTGGTACAGCAGTTTATGGGCACGATGGTAGATATCTTGAAAGTACAGTTTGCTATTGAAAGTTTTGAAGCAGTGGCGGGGCTCCCAGAAAGTGTGTACTTTACTGAAGGGTTTGCTTTCTTAAATGACGTTTTATTCTCAGGGATTTTATTCTGTCTTATACCAACCTTGTTCCTTGTACCAAAGCTTTATGGCAAGATTGAACCTTTACTAGGGATGAAACCAAGAGATGCCAAGACCATTCTACAAGGCGATGCAGTCTTCTCGCCAAAGGTAGTTCTTTTAAGTATCATAGGGTTTGTAACAGCAGTAGGTGTAGAATTCTTGTCAGAGACAGGCATATCACTTATTGAGTGGGAGATGGAATGGGCAGAGAGTAATATGGCCATAGGCATAAGCATCTTAGTGGCTATTGTATGTAGTGTAGGGGTGTGGCAGTGGATGAAAAAAAGTGGCAAGCATTATGAGGAGCATCTGTGATGATAGAGATACAAGGACTAACCTTTACTTACCCAGGTGCCGAGATACCTCAACTTAAAAAGATTGATTTGACTATTGAAAAGGGAGATTTTGTCGCTATTGTAGGTAACAATGGGTGTGGCAAATCCACTTTATGCAAGACTTTGAATGGGCTTATTCCCCATTTTATCACAGGTGATATGGAGGGGAAGGTGCTGATTGATGGTATAGATACTACGAAGGAAGAAGTAGGAAAGTTAGCCTGTAAAGTAGGTTATGTGTACCAAGATTTTGAAAATCAAATTGTACGTCCTACTGTACTAGATGATGCTTCGTTTGCTTGTCTAAACTACGGCTATGAAGATTATGAAGAACGTGGTAAGGCAGCGGTGAGAAGATGTGGTCTACAAGGGAAGACCTATGATTACGTATGGCAATTATCAGGTGG
>JBOGBZ010000055.1:0-19316 GCA_051656485.1 Cellulosilyticaceae bacterium | reverse complement strand
CTCCAATGCCTTTAAGTTTATGAGCCAGAATCTTACCGCATCTACCAAAGCCTAAAATAAGACATTTACTATCGTTAAGTGTAATTTCACTATTTTGCATCGCATACTGGATGGCACCTTCAGCTGTAGGTATAGCATTAAGAATAGCGACTTCATCCATTTCCATCATATCAACGTATTTTAACCCTCGTTTATCCAACTCCTCCATCATCTTAGGTTTAAGGACAGATAAGCAAAGGAAGCTATCTCTCACATGTTCCATAAAGTATTCTACAGGAATATTGGTATTACTAAGCGGTGTAAAAAGATTTTTGCCATCTCTCGTAAAGGGGATAGGTCCAATCACATAGTTGCATTTCCCTACATCTTCAAGGGATTTGGCTACACGAGCTTCTTTTGGAATGTCTGGGTGATTGATGCCGTATACCCATGTATCAAAGCCTTTATCTATTAAAATTTTACATAATCTCACAAAACGTAAATCGCCACCGACTACGGCGACTGAAAGTGTATCCATAAGAATCGCCTCCTGCAAGTATAAATGTCAGTAGTATAAATTATGAAGTAAGGAGGAAGGATGTGCTTGTATATGGTAGGAAATGGAGAAAAGATAAGAAGAAGGTTGAAAATATAATGTTTGAAAAAAGTTTTACAATGGTTTAAACTAATTCTAGCAATTTTATTTACATACATGTGGGAGAGAAGAAATGTTTAAAATGAATGTTGATATGACAAAGGGAAATATTTTAAAGGGATTGATTGCTTTTGCTATTCCTATACTAATCTCTAATATATTCCAACAATTATACAATACAGCGGATACACTTATTGTAGGGAATGTACTGGGAGAAATGGCTTTGGCAGCAGTAGGTGCTTCAGGTGCTCTTTTTGATTTGCTTGTAGGATTTGCCATAGGGATATCCAATGGACTAAGTATCGTTATTTCGAGGGCATATGGTGCACAGAATGAAGAGATGGTCAAGCGATCAGTGGCAGCTTCGTGTATTATAGGAATCGTTGTAACAGTAGTTATCACACTATTTTCACGGGTGGCGTTATATCCACTTTTAGAGGTGCTGAACACACCACTAGATATTATAGACGAGGCGTATGCATTCATCTCGACGATTACCTTATTTGTAGGGGTTATGTTCGCCTATAATTTATTTGCGGGGATTTTACGCGCTATAGGTAATAGTGTGATGCCACTTGTTTTCTTGGTCATGGCATCTGTTAGCAATATTTTTCTAGACTTAGTATTTATTATAAAATTTGATATGGGCATTCGAGGTGCAGCCATTGCGACGGTCATCGCGCAGGGATTATCAGCAGTGCTATGTCTTATCTATATCCTAAAGAAATGTCCGATGATTATTCCGCAGAAGCACCACTTCAAGGTGGACAAAGCCCTTTATAAAGAGCTTATAGGCCAAGGACTCTCTATGGGATTGATGCTTTCGATTGTATCCATGGGAACAGTCATTTTGCAGTCAGCAATCAATGGCTTTGGTTCACTAGTAGTAGCAGGGCATATCACAGCTAGAAAGGTCAATAGCTTATGCTTTATGCCAGTATCGACCATAGGAATGGCTATCAGTACCTTTGTATCGCAAAATAAAGGTGCAGGGCAGTATACACGCATAAGACAAGGAATTAAAATAGCAAGCTGGCTCTCCATTGCATGGGGGATTATTGTGACTGTCATCCTGGCCATGACCGCACCAATGCTCATACAGCTTATATCAGGCTCGACAGACAGTACAATTATTGGCAATGGAACGAGGTATTTAATGTGGAATAGTCCATTTTATACTGTACTAGGCATTCTGTTTGTATTAAGGACTTCGTTACAAGGGCTAGGTCAGAAGGTCATTCCGCTTATATCAAGCATCATAGAAATTATGGGAAAAATACTCTTTGTAATCATTGTGATACCGAAGTTAGGATACTTTGGTGTAATCATTTGCGAACCCGTTATCTGGTGTCTGATGACTTGTCAGCTTGCTTTTTCTTTCTATAGAAACCCTTTTATACGAGAAAGCAAAGGGAAAGAATCAGATGTAATAAGCATCTAATAAGAGTTAGGAATAAAAAGTGTCGTAGCAAAAGATGAGCTATGACACTTTTTTACATTAATCCGCTAAAGAAAATAGCATAATAAACCTTTATTTGGTATAATAAGTTTGTATTTATATAAAAAACTCGAAATATAATATAGGAATAAGGGGTCGTGAAGTAGTAATTGACAGAGAATGCATAAGAATAGGGGATGACTATAGTGAATTACAATACAGATTTTATGTACCATATAGGAAATATTATTTATGACTTAAGAAAAGAAGCCAATCTATCACAGCAGCAGATTTGTCATGGACTGTGCTCTGATGCGGAGTATTCGCGGATTGAGAGAGGAGAAAAGGTACCAGACCCTTTCTTATTGGAGTATGTCTTGCAAAGATTAGGTAAGTCAGCGGATTGCTTTGAATATGTGCTAAAGGATGAGCATTACCTGCTTTATGAGCTGAGAGAGCAAATCCACCAAGCCATAAGACAGAAAGAGTATGAAGTTGCTAAAGAGAGGCTGAGCTTTTACGAGAAGCAAAAGGGAGCAAAAAAAGCTGTACATAGGCAGTATATTTATAAACTAAGAGCGCTTATAAGCATTAAGCAAGAGGGGGATATCGTAACGGCTATGGAGTGGATTACCCAAGCCATTACACTGACGATCCCCATGAGTGAAGGAGAGATTATTACTTCTTATGCGATTAGTATACAAGAGCTTCAGCTTATCTTGATGCAGATTGAAATTAAGATAAAGCAAGGCGAAGAACAGGAAGCAATAAAAGAACAGCTAGACCATCTTATAGAGTATGTAGATGATCATTATAGTGATGAACCAGAAAAAGGTAAAATTTATCCTTTTATGGTATTATTGCTTACAAAAATTACAAAAAGAGAAGAATACATCACCTTAGATAGTATATGTAAGCGAGCAATGCAGATATTGATCCGTAATGGGATAACTATTAATTTGATAGAGATTCTTAAGCTAAGAATAGAGATTTTAAAAGATAAGAAAGAAGATGAAGAGAATATACGAAAATTAGAACTACAAAAGGATGCGCTAGTAGCTATAACTCATCAATATGGCGAAGAAGTAGAAGAATGGATACTTGTTTCAGCAGTGTCCAGAGCTTTTCATTTAGATTGGGAGATTATTAAAAGCAATAGAATCTCCAATAATATGACGCAAGAAGATGTCTGCGAAGACATATGTACACAAGAGACATTGTCACGGATAGAAACAAGGAAGAGGAGTCCACATTCTATCAATTTTAAAGATTTGACCAAAAAGATAGGCGTAAAAAGAGAACTTATAAGCTCATGTATCATGGCATCACAGTATATCGTATTAGAAAAAAAGAGAGAATTAGAGTGGTTTAGGCATTATTTAAAGTGGAAAGAAGCTGAACAATGTTTAAAAGAGTTAGAGATGTATTATTTTCCAGAAGTAGAGGAAAACGAACAATTCTTTATTTATCAGCGCACCATGATTAAATTTAGACAAGAAAAGATAGATGCACTAGAAGCGTTAGAACATCTAGAAAAAGCATTAAAGTTGACTGTGAAAAATTATGGTGAAATAGACTTAGAGACAAGTATGTTGACAAAACAAGAGGTTGAAATTATATGTAACATGGCGAATATCTATGCTAAAGTAAATCATAAAGATAAGGCAATAAAGCTAATGCAAGCATTATTACAAAGCTTCAGAAAAGGTTATGTGGATATCCGATATAGAGCAAAAGGTGTTTTGCTAATTATGAGTAATCTGGCAAGTTATTTAGAAGAAATAGATGAATTTAGCAAGGCAATACAATTAAATAATGAAGGCATACAATTAAAATTAAGGTGTGGAAGAGGAAATGCCATTAGTAGATTTCTAACGGAAAAAGCGTATACCATTGAACGTATGAAAGAGCAAGGGATGGCATATGAAGAAGAGCCACTAGAAATCTATAAACAAGCATTTTATCTTACAGATTTATTTAAAGAAGAAGTACAACATCGAACATTGCTGAATCACTTAGGAAAACAATGTGATGAATGGTATAAATAAGAAAAAAAGAGCGCTTGTTGAAGGTAACCCCTTCAGCAAGCGCTCTTTTTGAGTTGAATATTAGCGATCAACTTCTTGGTCCATAGGTGGTGATATACCAAAAGTTTGGATACCTTCACCTTTACATGGTCTCGCTGCAAATGTAGGAACAGCTGTCATACAAAGAACCCCTACTAATAATAAACAAACAACTTTACTCATTTTTTTCATCGTTAAATCCTCCTCGTAATATGTTAATTATACTGTACCCTAGTTCACAAACTAAAGTTTATGATTTTTTTTGAGAAAACACAAGAGAAAGGAAATAACAAGCTTAATTTCCAAAAAACGTCATAATAAAAAAATAATAATATATTAAAATATTCTTAAATTTACAAATAATTACAACCTGTGACAATATATGTATGGATAAAAGCGACAAATGGCAGTAAATGAAAGAAACATCATCATGTAAGCATATGAGGAGGGGAGAAGTGAAGCTTTATGTGCTAAATATTGGCGAGGCATTTGAAGAAGGATTAGAAGAAAAACTAGCACACATACCGGCAGAGGTACGCGGTCAAATACTGAAATTCAAAAAGCATGAAGATCGTGTAAGAAAGCTATACTCAAGGTTACTGGTAGAGCGTGTACTGAAGGAGAACTTAGGGGAAGGCTTGGGTGAAAGCGAAATCGTAAGGAATGCATATGGGAAGCCGTATGTAAAAGATAATGATTCGTTTTATTTGAATGTATCCCATGCCAAAGAATGGATCGTGTGTGCCGTAGACTGTGAAGAAATAGGGGTGGATGTGGAGTATGTGACACCATTAGACCTAGCATTAGCAGAGCGTTTTTTTGCTGAAAACGAAAAGGCATATATTTTTAGCAAGCAACCCAATCATCAGCTAGAGGCTTTTTATGAGATATGGACACTAAAGGAAAGTTACATCAAGCAGCAGGGGAAAGGGCTATCCATTGATCTAAAAGACTTTGAAATGCTAGAGGTATATGGCAAATGGCAGGTGAGATCAGAGAAGTATAGTGAAGCAGTTTATTTTCAGACAGTGTCACTGGATAGAAACTATAAGTTAGCCGTGTGCAGTGCCAGAAAAAATCAAGATATAGTTTATGTGAAATATGATACAAGAGAGTGGGGGGTAAAATGGTAAAGATTAATTTAAAGTCTCTAGAGCACATCTCTATGGACAAGCTTATTCAAAAACAGGAGATTCATGCCAATGAAATAGCCATCATTGGTATAGCAGGGCAGTTTCCAAAGGCAGAAGATATAGATGCCTTTTGGGAGAACTTGAAGGAAGGGTTAACATGTGTACAGGCATTTCCAGAGCAGCGACGTGAAGATGCAGATAAGTATGTATCAAATTTCGTACCTAAATTATTTGGCAAAGGTTATGGCATTGGTAGTTATCTAGAGGAGATCGATACTTTTGACTATGGTTTCTTTAAGTTATCACCTAGTGAAGCCAATTTGATGGATCCAAGTCAAAGGCTCTTTTTACAGACAGCCTATCATGCCATCGAAGATGCAGGCTATGCGGGCGAAAGTATAAGGGGAAGTCATACGGGGGTATACCTTGGCTATAATGCAGATGCACTTTATGCATACAGAGATATCGTGAAGGATGCAAAGGAAGAGAGTTTGGCCATGGCGGTACCAGGAAATTTAACGTCAATTATTGCAAGTCGTATTGCATACTTGCTTGATTTTAAAGGGCCAAGTCTTTCAGTGGATACTGCATGTTCCTCATCTTTAGTCGCAGTGCATCTAGCGTGCCAAGCCATTCGAAGTGGTGATTGCCATATGGCACTAGCAGGTAGTGTGCGATTAAACTTACTGCCAGTTAAACATGATGAAAAACTAGGTATCGAATCATCAGATGGCATCACACGTACTTTTGATGAATCCTCAGATGGTACTGGAAATGGTGAGGGTGTATGTGTACTTATGCTAAAAGGTTTATCTGATGCACTAAAGGATAAAGACCATATTTATGGTGTTATCAAAGGAAGTGCCATGAACCAAGATGGAAGCTCCGTAGGGATTACGGCACCTAATGTAAAAGCACAAGAGGAAGTCATTCTTAAAGCGTGGGAGCATGCAAACATTGATCCACGTACTATTTCCTACATTGAGGCGCATGGAACAGGGACGCGATTAGGTGATCCCATAGAAATTGATGCCTTAACAAGGGCTTTTAGAAAGCATACAGAAGACAAACATTTCTGTGCCATTGGTTCGGTAAAGACCAATATGGGACATTTGGATAATGCAGCGGGTATGGCAGGTATGGCGAAAGCTACATTGGCCTTAAAGGCAGCCATGATTCCACCTCACTTGCACTTTAAGACACCCAATACACAGATTGACTTCGACAATGCACCGGTGTATGTAGAGACCAGGCTCACCAAGTGGGAGCCAGAAGAGATCCCTCGAAGATGTGGTGTCAGTGCATTCGGCTTAAGTGGCACCAATTGTCATATCGTTATGGAGGAGGCACCCTATGTACCACCTCGGCAAGAGTCTGGTAAAGCGTATATGGTACCATTGTCCGCCAAATCACAAGAAGCACTTCAGCACTTAGTGGAGGCGTATCAGAACTTTGCTTTCGATGAAGGGTGTGCCCTACGTGACATTGCCTATACTGCAAGCTTTGGTAGAGAACATCACAAGTATCGACTAGGGATTGTGGCTACGGATGTAGCAATGCTTCAGGAGAAACTGAGAAGTCTTACAGCACCTTATAGCACAGATGAAGTAAATGGCATTTTCTATGGTGAAGTGGGGCAAGGCACTACGGAAGTGCAGTCTGGAGTAGCGGCGGAGATGACAAGTAGCCTTAGAGCTGCACACTATGTATCAGGACAGGCGCTAGGGTGGCAACCAGATACAAGTGAAGATGTAAGAAAGACAAGGATTCCTTGCTATCCATTCGAGAAGAAACGCTGCTGGGTGGAGTTACCAGAGATACGAAAAAGTGAAAATCAAGCTGAAGAAGCATCTGCTCGTACACAGGTGAAAGAAGCACAGCAGTCTCAAGGATTTACCGTAAGGCCTTTAGGTAAAGAAGATGAGGATTATACGCTACTTGAACGTCATTTGACACAGATTTATGGGGAGGTTCTAGGCTTTGAGGAAATAAATATTGAAGATGACTTCTTTGATTTAGGAGGGGACTCCATCATCGCTATGAAGATTGTGAAAATCATCCAAGATCGTCTAGGCATTCAAGCCCATATGGCAGATTTACTAGAGTGCATCGGCATTGCAGAGTATAGTGCATACCTACTGGAAAATGCAGACTGTAGTAAGCTGATGGCGAAGGATACGGAAGTACCACAAGAAGAGGATGCAGATGAACAAGTGGAAACACGATGCTACCCTGCTTCATCTGCACAAAAGCGCTTATTTGTGACTTGCCAAGATGAGGCACTTAGTGTGACTTACAACATCACAAATGCCATAGAAATACAGGGGGCAATGGAAGTCGCAAAGATTACAGAAGTTTTCAATGCACTTACCAAGCGTCATGAAAGTCTAAGAACATCCTTTGAGATACAAGATGGGGAAATCATGCAGATCATCCATCCAACGGCCACCTTTGAAGTAGCCCATGAGGTATGTAAGCCAACAGAGGTTGATGAAAAGATTCAATCCTTCGTGAAAGGCTTTGATTTAACTACTTATCCGCTTATGCGTGTGAAGTTACTCCAACTTCAAGAAGACAAATGGATCTTGGTATTTGATGCAAGTCACTTGATTTGTGACGGATACTCAGTGCACCTAATAAGTAGTGAATTCATCAGACTGTATGCAGGCGATATGCTTGGCAAGCTGGGTGTACAATACCACGATTATACAAGTGACCAAGAAGCTTTCAAGCAAGAAGACGCCTATAAGGTACATCAAGACTATTGGCAACGTAAATTAGGGGGAGACTTACAAAAATTAGAGCTACCAAATGATTTCCAAGAGCTCGCAAACCAAAGTAAAAAAGGAGCCATTTATCGTTTCACAATCCCAGAAGCAATGATGACAAAAGTCAATGCCTTTGCAAGTGAGCAAGGAGCGACTTTGTATATGGTGCTTCTAGCAGTCTATAAGGTAATGCTTTCCAAGTATTGTCAGCAAGAAGACATCGTAGTAGGGACACCTATTGCAGGGCGCAATCAAGGAAAATTCGATGGCGTGGTAGGGATGTTCGTCAATACGTTAGCCATTAGAAGCCTCGTGACGCCAGATAAATGTGTCAGCACATTTTTAAGCGAAGTGAAGCAGACAATGCTAGAAGCCTATAAGCATGAAACCTTCCAGTTCGAAGATGTGGTGGCATGTGTAGACGCCCATACACGGTATGATGAAAATCCACTATTCAATACCATGTTTGCTTTACAAAACTTAGGGGGCAGTGGAATCGAACTTCAAGGCATGTCATTTACACCTTATCCTATCCAACAAGAGACGTCTCGCTTTGAATTGATGTTTAATGCGATCCCTAAAAAGCAGGGGTTAGAGGTGGAAGTGGAATACCGCACAGGACGCTTTAAAGAAGCGACTATTAAAGCCATGGGTGACCACTTTATCAATCTGTTAGACACTTGTATAGCAGATGCTTCCAAGACACTAGGGTCTATCAGCATGCTAAGTCCTGAAGCCTTAGCGCAAGTACGTGGGGATGGATGGCTTCATGAGAAAGCTTATCCACTTCATAAAAATCTGGTCCAGCTGATAGCTGAGCAAGTGAAAAAGCAGCCAACTGCACTTGCAGTTATAAGTGGAAGTGAACGCTTGACTTATGAAGATTTAGACACTTGTGCCAACCAAGTAGGCAAGTATTTACAACTACAAGGTGTCAACAAAGGGGACATTGTAGGAATCGCCCAGGAAAGAAGTACTGGATGCATCGTAAGTATACTAGGGATTTTGAAGTTGGGAGCAGTGTATCTCCCTATTGATACCACTTACCCTCAAGAACGCATTGACTATATGTTAAAAGATAGTGGAGTAAAGGTGCTTCTCACTCCTAAATGCCTACAAGAAGCATTACAAGTAACCTTAGAAGAAGTATGTACATATGAAAGTGTGGCAAGTACGGACCCAGCTTATGTGATTTATACATCAGGGTCTACCGGTACACCGAAGGGGGTCATGGTATCCCATAGAAGTGTGGTGAACTTTATTTATAGCCTTAAAGACCAATATGAAGAAAATGTAGGGGCGGATGATAAGTTCTTAGCACTTACCAATTTATGTTTTGATGTGAGTGTAAGTGAAATCTTTACAGCATTATGCTTTGGGGCAGCACTACATTTTTATCAGACCGGCGACTTCCTAGATTTACAAAGCATCGCCCAGTATATGACAGAGGAAGGCATCACCTACACCTACTTACCACCAGCATACCTTGAAACCATGTGTGAGCTTTTAGCGCGTCAAGAGAAAAAAGTACAGCTTAATAAAATGCTAGTAGGCGTGGAACCTATTAAAGACCACGTATTAGATGGGTATTTGGCACTGAACCCTAAGATGTGCATTGTCAATGGCTATGGTCCTACAGAAGCTACCATATGTGCAAGCTTTTATGTGTATAAACCATCAGGCCAAAGAGAACGTATTGTTCCTATCGGTAAAGCATTGGCGAATACCAAGCTTTACATAGTGGATAAAAGCTTACAGCCAGTACCACAAGGTGTACAGGGAGAAATCTGCATTTCAGGGGAAGGCTTAGCATTAGGATATCTAGGAAAGCCTGAACTCAGCAGTGAAAAGTTCATTGCCAATCCATTTACCACTGGCCAACGTTTGTATCGTACAGGCGATATGGGTAAATGCTTAGAAGATGGTAACGTTCAGTTTATGGGGCGCCGGGATCACCAAGTTAAAATCAGAGGCTACCGTATTGAACTGGGGGAAGTAGAAGCGAAACTAAGCGAGGTACAGGGCGTTAAACATGCCGTTGTATTGGATCAAGTGGATGCAGCGGATGTAAAGTATCTATGTGCATATGTGGTACTTAGTGAGCATATAGAAATGAAAACACTACGCCAACAATTAAAAGCTAAACTACCATCCTATATGATCCCATCCCACTTTGTACTGCTTGAGACATTACCAGTCACCGCTAATGGGAAAATAGACCGAAAAGCTTTAGCAGCTCTTGGAGAAGGCGTACAAATAGAAAAAAATTACGTCGAACCACAAACAACAACTGAAAAACAGTTAGCCACCCTATGGGAAGAAGTGCTAGAGACCAAACCTATTGGTAGAGAAGATGACTTCTTTGAATTAGGTGGTCACTCCATTAAAGCCACACGTCTTGCCCATCAGATGAAAGACACCTTTAACGTACAGGTGCCTATACGAACGATCTTTGATTATCCATCTATTCAGCAGATGGCTGATTGGTTAGAAAAGCAAGAGCAAGTAGAAGTAGGGGAAGAACAAGGCGTAGAAGAAAAAGAACTGTATCAGGCATCAACAGATCAAGAAAGGATGTATATCGTCCAGACACTTGAACCAGAGAGTACAGCATACAATATGCCAGTAGCTTTTGAAGTTCAAGGCGCTTTAGACTTCGGGCGGGTAAAAGAAGCTTTCATGTATATGATGAATCGCCATGAAGCGTTACGTACATCTTTCCATAGGATAGATGACGTCCTGATGCAAAAGATCCATCCTATAAGTGAAGTAGACTTACCTATAAGTCAGCTTAAGTGTACACAGGACCAAGTCAACCAAGTATTGAAGCAGTTTATCCAGCCATTTAAGCTTACGGATGCACCACTTTTACGTGTAAAGGTGATCGAGCTAGCAAGTGAACACTTTATACTGGCACTAGACATGCATCATATTATCTCAGATGGACGAACCATCGAAATTTTAGCAGAGGAATTTACACGTTTGTATAGTGGGGAGCAACTAGAGTCTACAGTGACCCAGTATAAAGTCTTTAGTGAGCACCAACGTTTGAACCTAACTTCCAAGCAGTTAGAAGACGAAAAGGTCTACTGGCAAAAAGTATTTGAAGAAGATGTACCTGTTATTACACTACCTTATGATTATGAGCGACCTGCTTATAAACAGTATGAAGGTGCCAGCTGTTCCTTCGCATTAGATGAAAGTACAGTAGAAGCGCTTGAAAGATTAGCTGCCGAGACAGGGACTACACTTTATATGGTACTGTTGGCATGTTATAACCTGATGCTAAGCCTTTACAGTGGGCAGCAAGATATCGTAGTAGGCACGCCTGTGTCTGCAAGAGACCGGGAAGCACTTAATCAAGTAGCAGGTCTTTTTGTCAATACATTGCCACTGCGAACTAAACTTCCAGAAGGGATGACTTATGGAACATTGCTACAGCAGGTGAAGCAAGTGGTCATAGAAGCACTGGATCATCAGCATCTACCACTTGAAGCATTAAATGAACTGGTAGTAAAGGAGAGAGACTTATCACGTAGCCCATTGTTTGACACACTTTTCTTATATCAAGCTTTTGATTTAGAAAACCAAGGGATAGGACAACTAAGTTTTAAACCACTGCATCCAGAAGTAGAGACATCCAAAGTGGATGTGACACTGAATGTAACCAAAGTAGGGCATGAACTACAAGGCTCATTAGAATACGCCACAAGTTTATTTAAAGAAAAGACCATCAAGCGCATGTTAGAGAGCTTCCTTGCAATTATTCAGGAAGCAACGCATAAAGGAAGCGATGAAGTCATTGATAAAATGGCGCTTCTTCCAAGTGAGGACCAAGGGTATTACGTGACGGATAAATGGGTCAATGAAAAAGCGTATCCAAAGCAACAAACACTGGTAGATCTTTTCAAAGAGCAGGTGCAAAGAGTACCACATCACCTGGCAGTTGTCAGTGGCGACAAGTTTTTAACTTATGAAGCATTGGACAAGTTATCAGATACCATAGCTTATGCACTTTTAGAGAAGGGATGTGGCAAGGGTGACATCATCGCACTAGGGCTTGAGCGAGGATGCGAAGTCATTGCGTGCTTATTGGGCGTTAGTAAGGTAGGCTGTGCTTATGTACCTATTGATCTTGCGTATCCAATGGAACGCATCGCTTATATCCTTGAAGATAGCGAAGTAAAGATGATTCTTGTCCAAGAAGAAACCAAGCAGCTGTTTGAAGGGCATCCATCGATGCTAGTCGATGAGTTGTTAGATAATCCGATGGATGAACAAGTACCACTCGTAAGCCGTGCAAGACCAGAAGACCATGTGTATACGATTTACACTTCAGGGTCTACGGGAAATCCAAAAGGCGTAGTGGCAGAGCAACGTCATGTGATGAGTTATATAACGGACTTTGAGAGAAGGTATGGTGGCATTACAGAAGATGACCGCATCTTAGGAACCACAAACTTATGCTTTGATGTCAGTGTGTGTGAAGTTTATGGTGCGCTATGCTTTGGTGCCGAACTGCACATGCTTAAGCGAAGTGACGTATTGGATATTGTAGGCTTAGCCAATTATATTTTAGAGAAGCAAATGACCTATATGTATATTGCACCGGGGATGCTAAAAGAAATGAGCATACTCTTTAAGCAAGCAAATAAACCTTTGTATGTCAATAAAATGCTAGTAGGAGTAGAACCCATCAAAGATAATGTACTCAAGGCATATAAAGAACTTAATCCTCAAATGATACTACTCAATGCTTATGGACCTACAGAAACCACTGTTTTTGCTACATACCATGCATATGAGCCAAGTGGCGATGGGGACGGCATCGTTCCTATCGGGAAGATGCTAGATAATGGGTGGCTATACATTTTAGACAAGGAACTGAATCCTGTGCCACATGGGGTACAAGGTGAGATCTGCCTCTCAGGGCCAGGCGTTACACGTGGCTACTATAAGAAAGAAGCTTTGACAGCTGAAAAGTTCGTGGAGAATCCTTTTGTACAAGGGCAAAGACTGTACCGTACAGGTGACTTAGGAAAAATCCAAGAAGACGGTACCGTCTACTTCATGGGTAGACGTGACCATCAAGTAAAAATACGAGGACATCGTATTGAACTGGGCGAAGTAGAGGCGAAAGTAAGTGAAGTAGAAGGCGTGGATAAAGTCATCGTCTTAGCAAAAGAAGATAACAATGGCCAGCGAAATTTATGGGCTTATGTAGTGGGTGATAAAGATCTAAGTCTAGCTATGATGCGAGATACTTTAAAAGATAAGGTGCCAGAATACATGGTACCTGCATACTTCATCATCCTAGACACTTTCCCACTGACACCAAATGGCAAGGTGAATCGTAAGGCACTTATGGCAATCGAAGACGTAGAAGTGGCAGTGAAAGCCTATGAAGCACCACAAGGAGAAAAGGAAGTGCTCTTACAGCAACTTTGGGGTGAAGTCTTACGTTGCAGCAATGTCAGTGTCACCGAAGCTTTCGAATACTTAGGTGGCGACTCGATCAAGGCGATTCAATTGGTGAGTAAGGCAGCTCAGCAAGGTTATGTCGTAACCGTAAGAGATATCATCGTGCACAATACCATCAGAGAACTTGCAAAGCATATGACACCAGTGGTGAGAAGCTATAGTCAAGAGCCGATACAAGGTGAGATCGGGATGATTCCTGTACAGACTTGCTTCTTCGAATTTGATTATAAAGAAATGCACATCTGGAACGTATCCAAAATGTTCTATGTAAAAGGCAGTGTGGACCCAGAGGTTGTCCGAATGATTCTAACGGCTGTTGTGACACAGCATGATGCTTTGAGGGGTGTGGTAAGTGAAAAAGAAGGGGAACGCAGCTTCTACATTCGTCCTCCAAGTGAGTCATTATTCGACCTTACAGTCTACGACTTAACAGATGTTGAAGAACCAAGAGATGCCATCGAAAGTAGAGCTAATGAAGTACAAGCGTCCATCGATTTGGAAAAAGGGCCTTTTGTAAAAGTAGGGTTATTTAAGACTAAGACTTATGATTACATCCTTTTAACGGTCCATCATCTTGCGATGGATTATACATCCGCATTAGTTGTCCAAGAAGATATCATGACAGCGTATGGACAGTTAGCAAATGGACAACCAATTAAACTTAAGCCGAAGACAGCAACGTTTAAAGATTGGTCGGCAAGCATCTATCACTATGCACAATCACCACAAATTCAAGAAGAAAAAGACTACTGGTACGCCATTGATCAAGCAGTGGTGAAGCCTTTACCAAAAGACCATACTGGCGTGAGCAGATTAGGAACCAAGCTTACGACCAGAAGCATTGCTCTTTCAGAAGAAGAAACAAAGAAAGCCATCGAAGAAGGCTACAGAAAGTATGGCGCCAAAGCAGAAGCCCTCATACTAGGGGCTCTTGGTGAAGCCTTCAAACGTTGGTGTGGTCATACGGCTATTAGACTACGTCTAGCAGGTAATGGCAAAGACTGGAGTTATGAAGAAATGGATACCTCAAGAACAGTGGGCTGGTTCTCAATTTCTTACCCACTACTGATTGAATCCCTTCATGATAGCCCACAGCATAATCTGGAATCCACTTTACACCGCCTTCAACATGTACCGACCAATGGTTCAGGCTATGATGTACTTCGTTATATCACACTGCCAAAAGACCAAGAAGCGACACCACTCACATGTGATGTGGAGTTATTCGTCAACTATGTGGGTGATGTCGATGGTGAAAAGCAAGAAGATATACAGCAGTATGAGGCTTTTGGCATGAGCGATATGCCAATGGGTGTTGCTTATGGGGACAAATCAGATGCAGTGTATACATTTGACTTTAGTATCTTTATTACAGGCGGCAAGCTACATGTAGCGGTGAAGTACCTAGAAACAGAATACGAGGCGGAGACTGTCGATAGCTTACTGCAACTTTTCAGTGAACAGATGAGCTACTATGTCAGTGAAGAGGAGGGAATAGAATGTTGTACCCTTTAACAAAGCCCCAATACCTTATCTATGAGATGGAAAGCCATATCGGTGGAAGTATCGCCAATATTGTAGGAGGGATGATGTGCAGTTGGCTTACTGCACATCATCTTGAAAAAGCACTGAAGCACATCCTGAAAACCAACGATGGGCTAAGGATACGCTTAATCCAAAAAGACTATATACCTTATCAGTATGTAGAAGCTTATGATGAGGCGATGGCACAGCAAGTGATAGACTTTAAGACTTTTCAAGATCAGACAGAAATGGATGCTTTTTTTGCAGAAGAAGCTAGAAAGCCTTTTGAGAAGGATGGCTACTTATGTCAGTTTTATATTGTAACTGTACAAGGTCGGGTAGGTGCCATTGCTAAGTTACATCATTTAATAAGTGATGCATGGACCATTGTACTGATGGCCAATCAAGTATTGCAATTTGACGAAGCGTTAGCAGAGCAACCAAAGGCACCTTCGTATTTGGATTATGTACAAAGTGAACAGCAATACATCCAGTCAGAAAAATACCAAAAAGATCAGGCGTATTGGCTCAGTCAATTTGCAATGGCACCAGAAGCGGTGTATTTGTCAGAGGAGTCAGACGCTAACTATACCTCCAAGCGAATGAGCTTTAAAGTAGATGAAAAGCTGGTAGCAAGTATGAAAACCTACTGTGATACCTCTAAAAGTTCCATCTATAGTTTGTGGATGAGTGCCCTAGGTATCTACTTAAGTAAGACTAAAGTCAAAGATAGCTGCTACATAGGAACAGCCATTCTTAATCGATCAGGGAAAAAAGAAAAAAATACCCTCGGTATGTTCGTCAATACAGCTGCTGTCTTAATGTCATTTAAAGAAACGGATACGTTTGATGACATGGTCAAACAAACCACGTTAAAGAGCCTAGAAGTTTTTAGGCACCAAAAGTACCAATACGGCGAAGTGCTTAAAGATCTAAGAACGTCCTACGGATTTAATGACAAACTCTATGATGTGATGGTGAGCTATCAGAATGCAAAGCTTGATAAAGAACAGGCAGTAGAACACATATGGTATCCCTGTGGTATGCAGTGTGAAAGTCTAGAGGTGCATATAAGTGACCGCGAAGACAAAGGGGAACTTACTATTGACTATGACTATCAGGTAAGTAAGTTCAAGGAAGCACATATCTATGAACTGCATCACCAAGTACTTCAGCTTATACAAGACGGCATCACTAAGTCTGCACCATTGAAGGCATTACAGATGGTATCAGAAAGCCAAAGGCAAGAGCTTTTGTATACCCTTAATGAAACAGCGTGTCCTTATCCAGATCAAGAAACCATCGTCAGCCTTTTTGAAAAGCAAGTAGAAAAGACGCCCCAACGAATCGTGCTTCAAGAAAAAGACAGGCAGATGACCTATCAAGAACTGGATGCACAGTCAGAGCAGTTCGCACAGTATTTAGTGAGTAAGGGCTGTGGAGTGGGTAGTATCGTCGGGATTTTTATGCCACGGTCCATAGAACTTATGGTTGGTATACTAGGTGTCTTAAAGGCAGGCGGTGCCTACTTACCAATAGATGCTAGCTATCCGATGGAACGTGTCACATACATGCTAGAAGACAGTAAGGCTACGATGCTTATAACCACGGATACACTGAAAAATGAAGTACCTTTCAAGGGAACCATACTTACAGATGTGTATCAAAAGGTAGATGAGGCTTCTCGTACACAACTTGTTAAACCAGTGCCCAACGATTTGATATATATCATTTATACATCAGGTTCCACAGGCAATCCTAAAGGGGTGATGCTAACCCACCAATCAGTGGTGCATTATATCACATGGGCAGCTAAAGTGTATCTCCAAAATGAGAAATGCGACTTCCCATTGTTTACTTCTATTTCATTTGACTTGACGGTCACTTCTCTTTTTACGCCATTACTGACGGGGAATCGTCTGGTGATTTATGGGGATGACTTAGGTGGTGAAGGGATTTTAAAAGTATTTGAAGAAGACCAAGTAGGCATTGTCAAGCTTACACCTACCCACTTGAAATTGGTGATGGACAAAAAGATGCCAGAGGCTACCATCAAGCGACTGATTGTAGGTGGAGAGCAACTGGAGTGCTTCTGTGCCAAAAAGATAACAGATAACTTTGGTGGGGACATTGCTATTTGCAATGAGTATGGACCGACAGAAGCAACGGTTGGATGCATGCTCTATAAGTATGATGAGAGTTGTGATAAAGGTTATGCAGTACCGATAGGAAAGCCAGCAGATAATACAAGTATTTACTTGTTAGATAAGTGGTTGCAGCCTGTGCCAAGGTTTGTAAAAGGTGAAATGTACATAGCAGGAGAAGGGCTTGCCAAAGGCTACTTAGGAAGAGAAGACCTTACTGCGGACCGCTTTGTAGCAGATCCTTTTAAAGGTGGCAGGATGTATAAGACGGGTGATATCGCCTTAAGAGATGAAATGAATAACATCATTTTCTGTGGTCGTGTGGATCATCAAGTGAAAATACGTGGCCATCGCATAGAAGTAGGAGAAATAGAAGACAAAATGATGAAGTATCTTCCTATACAGCAAGTGGTGGTAAAGGTACTAGAAGAGTCTAACGAAAAGTATTTATGTGCCTACTACGTAGCTAAAGAATCACTGACAGTAGCGTCTTTCAGGAAAGCTTTGAAGCCTCATCTGCCAGAGTACATGATTCCTATGTGCTATCAAAAAATAGACAGCATACCCATGACAATCAATGGAAAAATAGATGCATGTAAACTACCAAAGGTATGCTTTAAGAAGCAGTGCAATGACTATGTGGCACCTCGGACAGACTTGGAAAGAAGTATCGCCCATGTGTTTGAAGAAGTACTAGGGATTCAGCGAATGGGTATGAAAGATAGTTTTCTCGGTTTGGGTGGTGACTCCATTAAAGCGATACAAATTGTATCTAGATTAAATGATTTGAACATCCAACTCGAGTCAAAAGATATCTTAGGTGAAGATGTACTCGAACAGATCATCTTAGCAGCCAAAGAAGAGGCAGGTAGCCAATACGACCAAGGCATCATAGAAGGGCAAGTAGAAGCGACGCCTATCCTTAAGTGGTTTGAAAATCAGCATTTCAGTCATCCTGAATACTACTGTCAGACCATTGCCTTACGGTTGACACAGCCAGTAAGCGCCACCGATTTAACACGAAGCTTTAAACATATGATTCAGCATTCTGATACCCTTAGACTCAATAAAAATAAAGAAGGGTATTATTACAACAACGCACTTTTAGAAGCAGATTTTCAAGTAGAAGAAGTGGGGATGGTACCTATTTCTCTAACGGATAGAGGGTCTTACTTCAGAGAAAAGTGTCTAGCAATGAAAAAAAGGATCACATTAGATAATGCCATCCCACTAAAGGCTACTCTTTTTAACTATGAGAAAGAGCAGATACTTGTAATCACTGCTCATCATATGGTAATGGATGGTGTGACATGGCGCCTACTGATAGGAGAACTTAAACGTCATGAGCATACAGTACCTTCTAAAAAGACCGCATCGTATAAGGTGTGGGGAACTTATCTACGTAGTTATGGCAAAAAAGAAGGAGTTAAAAAGCAAATCAAGTTTTGGAATGAAATGCAGCAAGTACAAGCGTGCTTTGATGTGCAGGTAGAAGGACTAGAAGATGGTGAAGAAAAAGAAGGTATGATACGCGAGAGTTTAGGTCATCAGCTGACTGAAGAGCTAATGCTTCATGCGAATAAAGCGTATAGCACAACCGTAGAAGAACTTTTGGTATGTGGACTTATGAAAAGTCTTAAAACGTGGCAACCTTCTAAGGTGTATACCATTGAACTTGAAGGTCATGGTAGAGGGGGAAGTGATATAGACGTTTCTTCAACAGCTGGATGGTTTACTGCCATTTATCCTATGAAACTTGCCCTAGAGACAGACGATCTAGGGGAGCAAATCATAAGCATCAAAGAGCAGTTAAGACAAGTACAAGACGGTGGCATTGCTTACGGTGTGTTGAAATACTTAGAAGAAGCGCTAGAAGTCAGTGGTCAACCAGAAATCCGCTTTAATTACTTAGGAACAAGTGATTTTGAAGAGTATATACTGGCAGATACAGGACCAGATAAAGACAGTGCCAACGAGAGTGGTGTGAAACTAGATATCAATTGCATGGTGTGTGATGAATCACTTATTTATTGGATACAGTACGATAAGCGTTATATAAGTGAGGCAAGTATCAGTACTTTTGTACAGCTCTTTAAATCGTATATGAAAGAGATTGTCACATTTACAA
>JBOGBZ010000054.1:0-3765 GCA_051656485.1 Cellulosilyticaceae bacterium | reverse complement strand
TCTTGTCCAACCACATCTTCAAAGATTCTTGGTCGATATTTTCTATAGAGTGCTAAATAACCCATTGCCTATCCCTTTCACTACTTTAAGTTTCGTCCTCTATATTATACCACAATTTAGTGAAATTGAACGGACACTAACCTAACTTTTCGTATTCTGCTTCTTTAAAGCCTACTAATACTTTCGTATCCGTCACTAAAAGCGGACGCTTCACAAGCATTCCATCGCTTGCTAAAAGCTCCAGCATTTCCTCTTCACTCATAGTTGGTAGCTTGTCTTTTAATTGCATCTCTCGGTACAGAATCCCTGATGTATTGAAGAACTTTTTGATTGGCAGACCACTTTTTTGTAACCATTCTTTAAGTTCTTTTTGTGTAGGGTTTGCTTCTACGATATGACGCTCTTTGGCGCTTACACCTTTTTCTTTTAGGTATTTTAAGGCCTTCTTACATGTTGTACATTTTGGATAATGTATAAATAACGCTTTCATTTTATCTACTCCTTTATAAGTAATAATTATTATCACTTATTATAAGATATTCTTTTTTATTTTGTCTATAAGCTTCTTTTTATATCCTCTAATATTTACAACAAAAATATTTTTTACCTAATTATGTTAAGTTTTTCTTGATTGTATACAATTATACCATTATAATTGTATTAACATTATCAAATTTATTTACATAACAAAGGATGTGACTTATGAAAAAACTTAGTTTAACTAACAAAATTGTAATCTCTCTTTTACTTGGTATTTTATGCGGTGTTCTTATCCAACAATTCCATCTCACTACTTTGCTAGATTATGGAATCAAACCAATTGGTGCTATCTTCCTTAATCTCATGAAGATGACGATTATTCCTCTTATCCTGACGACACTCGTGACAAGCATGACCAGTGTGGGTAATATGAAAAAACTTGGCTTCTTAGGAAAGAAAACCTTACTCTACTTTGTCTCAACTACTGTAATCTCTGCTTTTATCGCAATTGTTCTTTCACTTATACTTACTCCTGGAGCTGGTGTAACACTTGTCACAGATGGCTTCACACCTCCATCACAGTCTAGTCTTATGACCTTACTCATGGATATTATCCCTACAAATCCATTCAAGGCTTTGACTGAAGGTAATACACTACAAGTCATTGTTTTTGCAGCATTTTTAGGCTATGGTATCAATGCCCTTGGTGAAAAAGCTTCTATAGTAAAAACTTTCTTTAGCCAATCTGCTGACCTGATGTTTAAAATCATTGAAGCAATTATGAAGATTGCCCCTGTTGCTGTATTTGCGCTTATTGCAGATGTTGTCGCAACCAATGGTTGGGATGTACTTCTTTCTCTTTTCAAGCTCATCCTTGTCATTCTGATTGCTTGTCTTATTCAAGTAATCTTTGTTTACGGTGGTAGCCTTAAAATATTTGCAAATATTAGTCCACTACATTTCATCAAATCGATCTTACCTGCTGGTATATTTGCTTTCTCAACAGCAAGTAGTGCTGCTACACTTCCACTATCTGCTGAATGTGCTGAGAAAAATTTAGGCGTATCTCGTACTATTTATACCTTTGTCCTTAATCTTGGTTCTACCATCAATATGGGCGGCGGAGCCATCTATCAAGCAGCATGTGCTGTATTTATTGCTCAAATCTATGGTATTGAGCTAAGCTTTATGCAACTTATCATTGTTCTTATCACTGCATCTCTAGCATCTATAGGTGCTGCAGCTATACCTGGTACTGTAATCGTTATGATGACTATGGTTCTTTCATCAGTTGGCTTACCATTAGAAGCTATCGCACTTATTGCCGGCGTAGATCGTATCTTAGATATGATGACAACTTCTGTTAACGTAACTGGTGATATCGCAGCATGTGCATTTATTTCTACATATGAAGATAAGCTCACCTAAAAAAGGAGAGAATGCCTTAGCGCATTCTCTCCTTTTTGTCTGTGTATTAAAACTCTTGTGATTGTGGTACAATCAGTGCCAATCCTATATAAAGCACGACACCAAGTCCACCAAATAAACTCATGATAAACCAAAGGATACGTACGTTGGTCGCTGGTAGATTAAAGTAATGTGCTAAGCCTCCACATACACCTGCAAGCATTACTTCTTGGCTTGATCTTTCTAATCCTTTATTCATTGTATTTCCTCCCAATCACTTCTTACTTTATTTTATTATCCTGACTTCATCTTATTACAGTTATGCGTTGTTTTCAACTCTTTTCATTAGTTGATACCGAACTTATACCCTACACCCCATACTGTAAACACATAGATAGGCTCTCTCGGATTATCTTCGATTTTCTCTCTAAGCTTTCTAATGTGTACCATGACGGTATTATTGTTCTCGAAATAGTCTTGTCCCCAGACCTTTTCATAGATGGCTTCTGTCTTAAAAGTGATACCTTTATTCACCCATAGGAGCTTTAATATGCCGTACTCTGTAGGTGTAAGTGATACTTCTTCACCTCTTTTACAGACTTTACCTTGCTCTAAGTCCATGCTCAGTTCATCCTCTATCAGAAGCGTATCCTTTTGTTTACTAAAATCATTAAGCTTCGTCGCACGTCTTAGCTGTGCTTTTACCCTTGCAATAAGTTCTAAGGGATTGAAAGGCTTGGCGATATAATCATCTGCCCCTACTGAAAGTCCCATGATTTTGTCGATGTCTTCTACCTTTGCCGAAAGCATAATGATCGGGATATTGTGCTTTTTACGTATTTCCATACACGCATCGATGCCATTGACCTCTGGCATCATCACATCTAGTACGATAAGGTCTATATTTTCTTCCTCCACACACTTCATCGCTTGTAAGCCTGTATTGGCTAGAATGGTATGGTACCCTTCATTTCTTAGGTAAATAGCCACTAGATCCCTGATCTCTTTTTCATCATCAACTACAAGAATCGTTTGTTTGTCCACTTGCTTCACCCCTGTCTTTTTTGTTCTCCTTCTAGCATACTATATTTGTTTTAATTTGACATTAAAACTGATACGATCGCCATCAAGTTGTGCCCAAATCTTACCGTCATGCATCTCGACAATGTTTTTTGCAATGGCAAGGCCAAGTCCGCTACCACCTGTGGTACTATTGCGTGATGTATCTGTACGATAGAAACGATCAAAGAGCTTCGTGATATCCCCTTCTGGTGTACTTGCACAACGATTACGTACACTTGTGTATACATAACCATTCTTAGCTTGGATAATCACTTGTATCACTTCATCTTCTTTACTATATTTAATGGCATTTTCAAGTAAGTTCTCAAATACACGCGCCATCTTTAATATATCTACATAAACGCCTGATTCACCTGCTAATGCATGGATGTTCATACGAATATTCTTTTCTTCTGCTTGAGGTCTTAGTTCCTCTATGAGTTGGTTCATTAAAAGGGTCGAAGATAT
This sequence comes from Cellulosilyticaceae bacterium, assembly GCA_051656485.1. Lineage (GTDB taxonomy): Bacteria > Bacillota > Clostridia > Lachnospirales > Cellulosilyticaceae > JBOFDK01. The sequence continues at coordinate 348 of JBOGBZ010000054.1, read as the reverse complement.
GTGCTCACGCTTTAAATCAATGACACGATTACTAAGCTTTGTGTATTCGAAAAGGTCTTCTATGAGTACCTTTAATCTTTCTGACTTGCTGTATGCAATGTCTAAATAGCGCTTGCATTCTTCTGCATCTTCATACTTACCATCTTTTACAAGCCCCATATAGCCAATAATTGAAGTCAGTGGTGTACGAAGGTCATGTGCCACATTAGTCACAAGCTCATTTTTCGTACGCTCTGCCTGCATACGTTCTTCGATTTGTTTCTTGAGTTGCATTTCCATATAGCTCATATCTCTACCAAGCTTCGCAAGCTCATCATCTCCACGTATCTCTACCACATAATCCAAGTT
>JBOGBZ010000053.1:0-19793 GCA_051656485.1 Cellulosilyticaceae bacterium | reverse complement strand
AAGACGTATAAACATATTATTGACTTTGCTTACTAAAAGTTGCTCAGAAAATCCTGGGTCTTTTCCCACTAATTCTTGGATACTTGCTGTATCAGGTATAAACATCAGACCACTACTTGCATTACTACTACGCATATAGCCATCCTCATACCCACTAGACCTGTGACCATTTCCTTCTTGCCTACCTTTAGCCCTCGCTACAATATAAACACCTGCGATGACAAGGACAACTAAAAGTAAGAGTGGCTCTCGAATCATTAATCGAATGATCCAGTATACCATATAAAAATCCACACTGCCTGAATAGCTACTACTACTTCCGCTACTGCTGCCGCCACTACTCCCGCTATTATAATCCACGCTATTTCCCACATCTGCAAAAGTACATGTGGCTATACTCATAAAGGTAATTCCTATAAGTACCACAAGTCCTAGTAAGTACTTATGCTTTTGCATTTTACATAACCATCTGGTCATCTTATACCTCCCTGTTCTTAAAGTTTCGTCCCACATTCGTTACAAAACTTCGCATTTGCGTCAAGTTGTGTGCCACACTCGGTGCAGAACTTATTCTTAGGTTGAATGACTTCTATCTTTGTCCCACACTCATTACAGAACTTAGCATTTTCACTCACCGTTGTCCCACAATTTTGACACTGACGCCCCCCTTTGGTATTTGGTGGTGTCTGATTCCCTAAAGCATCACCTAATGCTGCACCTACGCCAGCTGTTGCTACTTGCTGCCCTGCTGCACTTTGGTTCGCTTGCTGTATATTATTTGCCATACCCTGTGCGAAAGCACCACCTACATGAAGCCCCATACCTAGTCCCATGCCGTTTTGAATCATGGCATTCAAGCCTTCATTCTCTGTAGACTTCTCCATGATATCAAGCTGTCTGAGCGTATGAATACGACGTAATGCCTCATCATCGATACTGCCTTTCATCGTCATGCTTGTAAGTTCTTTTAATGCTTCTTCGATATCATCTGGCAAAGAAATATTACCGATGGTGAAATGGTTCAGACTCACTCCTAGGTAACCAAAAGCCGCCTGCGCATCTACCATCATCTGCTGACTAATCTCATTGTATTGAGATGCAATCTGTGCCACTGTCATTTGTAAACTACCAATGGCATCCCCAAAATTCGAAAGAATGAATGCTCTTAATTGGTCATTGATACTATCTTTTGTGTATGTCTTGTTGGTACTTGCTACTTGGGTTATAAATTTAGCTGGATCTATAATATTGAACGTATAGGTACCGAAAGCTCTCACTTGCACTTGCCCAAACTTAGCATCTTGAATCCATATAGGACTTTGTGTACCCCATTTATTATTCAGCATTTCTTTTGTATTAACGAAGAAGACATCTGATTTGAAAGGTGATTTAAACCCAAATGCCCATCCTTTTAAGTCGCCTAATAGCGGTAGGTTCGCTGTTTCTAGCTTATGTGTCCCCGGCCCAAAGACGTCTGCTATTTGCCCTTTTTCTACGAAGACGGCTGCTTGCCCTGGTCTTACCGTAAGCTGTGCACCGTGCTGTATTTCTTGATCCTCCATCGGATACATGTATGTCAATGTGTTTTGTGAATCATCTAGCCATTGTATAATGTCCAGCAATTGTTTTTTCAAAAATCCCATTTCTTATCCCTCCTCAAGCTTCTATGCTTTATTCTTCCTTATTATAGCAAACTCCTTTGATGATAGCTATTGAAATAGTTTGATTTTTATGTACTAAAAAAGACATTCCAAGAATGCCTTTTTTAGAGTGATTAGATAGTGAATGCCCAATCGCCATCTTTTAAAATATAAAACTGTTCGCCATCCTCTGTTTCTGCAAGTACATTAAGCTCCTTGCTTCCTACCATAAAGTCTACATGGGTAAGTGACGTATTGGCACCTACTTTTTCAAGCTCTTCTTTACTCATTGTGGTACCACCCTCGATATTGTCTGGGTATGCACTACCAATGGCAAAGTGACAAGATGCATTCTCATCAAATAAAGTATTGTAGAAGATTACCTTTGTGTTAGACACTGGTGAATCATAAGGTACGATAGCTACCTCACCAAGGTAATGTGACCCTTCATCTGTACCGATCAGTTCTTTTAATGTTTCGTAACCTTCCTCTGCTGTAAAGTCTACGATGCGACCTTTCTCAAAGTAAAGTGTAAAGTTATCGATAAGGTTCCCACCATAACTAAGTGGCTTCGTAGAAGCAAGTTTTCCTTCCACACCGTATTTATAAGGCATGGTGAAAGCTTCTTCAGTTGGCATATTAGCAACATAGTAGGTTCCAACTTTATTGTTGCCACCGCCACCTACCCAGATATGCCCTTTTGGTAATACTACCTGAAGGTCTGTACCTGGTGCAGTATAATGAAGCTTTGTAATTTTCTTAGCTGTAAGGTACTGTGTACGACTCGCTAAGCTCTCTGTATGTTCTTTCCATGCAGCTACTGGATCTTCTTCGTAAATACGGGTTGCGATGAAGATTTTATCCCATAGCTTTTCCATGGCTTCTTCTTCATTTGCAGCATCTGGGAATACTTTCACACTCCACTCCTTCGTAGGAATAGATGCCACACACCATGCCACATCACCATTTTGTGTGTAACGTCTGAAAGCTTCGAGTGCCATACTTGCTGTCTTTTGCATGGTCGCTATACGCTTTGGATCTACCTCTTTAAGTAAGTCTGGGTTAGACGCTGCAATAGAGATAAACGCACAGTTTTTCTCTGCCAGTTCTTTTTTACCTTGTGCCATCCATGATGGATACTCAAGAAAAGCTTCATCTGGTGCATAGAGGTAGTTCACTTTTGATAATTCTTCATCTACATAATCTACGAAAACTTTCTTTGCCCCTCTTTCATACGCACACTTGGTAAGGGCACGTGCGAAGAACGCTGTTTGAATCGGTGCTGTAATCATTAAGTACTGGTCTTTTTGAATATTTGCGCCTACTTCCACAATTAATCTTGCGTATTTTTCAATGTTTTTTTCTAAGTTCATGGGAAAGCTCCTCTTCTTTATCTTATTGTATAAATTGATTTAGCTTACTATTATAAGTGTACCCTATGGCATCCATACGACTAATGATTTCTTCACCATCTAAATCATAAGTACTACATAAGTCTTCGAAATTCTCGCACTCATCGCGTAGTTTTGTATTGATAAGGCTTAATGCCATATAAGGATCTTTTTGATTAAATTGTGCCATCTTTTTCTCCTATCTTTTCACTATTCATTAATTAGTGAAATTATAAACTTTTACTATACTACTGTCAACCTTACGCCCCTCTGATTTCTTTGTATAAAAATAAAGATATCCTCACGAATATCTTTATTTTTTCAAGCTTAATACTTTTAACATGCTGGTTTTACTTACATAATGCACAGGCAGTTGTACAATCACCCGTGTTCCTTTATTTTCTTCACTATTAATATCAATACGTCCGCCATGAAGCATGATGTGGCGCTTCACAATGGTAAGGCCTATACCACTTCCTTCAAAGCGTTCACGACTTTTATCTCCGCGATACATCCGTTCAAAAATATAGGGTAAGTCTTCTTGAGCAATACCAATCCCTGTATCTTCGATGATGATATGCATCATGCGACCTCTTAGCTGGGTTTCAACGGTGATACTTCCCTCCGTTGTAAACTTAAAAGCATTGGAGAGCAAGTTCATAAACACTTGTTTCAGTGCACTATGGTCCCCTAGCACCACCACATGCTCTGTCTCTTGGCTTTCTAAACGATACTTAATCTTTTTCTCACGGGCTACAATCTTGAAAGTATTGTAGACTTCTCGAATGCACGTATTCATATGCATTTCTTCTGGATTAATAGTCGTAATGTCTTCTTCCACATTTTTAAGTTTATCCAAATTGTTCAGCAAGCTTCCAAACCGCACTACCTCTTGGTAAAGCACTTGCATCTGGTCATCATCGATCGGATAAATACCATCGATCATCGCCTCTAAGTTACTTTGTAAAATATGCAGTGGTGTACGAATCTCATGGGATACGTCGGAGACGAGCTTACGTCTTAGTTCATCTTGCTGATCCAACTTCTGTGCTAAGTAGTTCATACTATGTCTTAAGTTCTCGATTTCTTTAATGCGACTATGCCTTTTGTAGCGCTTCTTCCATCTACCTTCCGCTAAATCCACCGATGTTTTGGCGATAGCATAGATAGGCTTCGTCACAAGATTGGTCATATACAAGCCTATGAAACTAAAGCATACAAGGCCGATAAGCCCACTACCTACAATACTGCGATTGATCTCACTTTGGAAAAGGATATCATCTTTGGACAGTAAGAACGATGGGAAGTACCCTATCCTTGCATACCCTACGGTTTCACCCTCTATCACAATGGCTATATCTTCAAAAGTATAAATCATCTCTTTCAGTTGCTGCCATGGACTTCCATAAAACAAAGGATAATCAAGCCTTTTAATCTCCTCCACAAGTTCTAGCTCTGTCATCCCCCATACCAATTCTTTCTCTGGGTTTAAGACTGCCACGGAAAAATTCCCGACTTGTGTACTTCCTGCCAAGTCATCCATTGATTTCTCATTCCAGCCCCCATTGTTTTTATAGATGACTCTTAGGCGCTCCACGATGGCCTCACTTGTCTTTTGGATATTCAGTTCGATATAACCTTCAAACTCCTCTTGAATCGTTAAGTTTACAAAAAGTGCTGTCATCAAAATGGTGACGACACCTGTACAAAAAAGTAACGCAAAAAGTTGCTTGCGTAAAGAAATCATACAGCATTCCCCTCAAACTTATACCCAATACCTGTCACTGTCTTGATATAATGTGGATTTTTGGTGTCTTCTTCTATTTTCTTTCTTAGGTTTTTGATATGAACATCAATGGTACGGTCAAAACCGTCAAAGTCAATGCCCATGACCGCTTCGATGAGTTGTTCACGACTAAACACCCGTCCTGGTGACGATGCCAATTCATGAAGCATATCAAATTCATTAGGGGTAAGGTTGACGATTTCATTTTTTACTTTTACGACTCTTTCTTGTAAGTAAATCTTCAAGTTGCCTTTATCAAAAATCAGCGTATCTTTATTTTCTTCTCTTTCTTTTCGAGACTCTAAGGCATTGACTCTCGCCACAAGTTCACGTGGACTTACAGGCTTGACTAAGTATTCATCTGCCCCAATCTTAAAACCTTCCACTTTATGATCCAGCGTTCCTTTAGCCGTAATCATAAAGATGTACACATTAGACACACTACGCATCTCTTTACAGATTTCTTCACCTTGTATATCTGGAAGCATTAAATCCAGTAACACCACATCGATAGGATGTTTATAAAACAAATCAAGACCTTCTCTTCCTGTATAAGCTACAAATACGGTATAGCCTTCTTTTTCCAAGTACTTCATCATAATATCCGCTACGCGTACTTCATCTTCGATCATTAATATATTCATAGTTGCCTCCTCATTTTCGTTTATGTTGTCTTTAGTATAGCCAAAAAATGTGAAGAAAAATTGAACTAAGCACTCGACTATTTATTACAATATTTTTATATCTATTATAAATAATTGCAAAATATGTAGTTTTATTTTAAAATAGAAGAGAATACACACTCCCAGAGTAGGTGTTTTATAGAGAGGGGTCATATCATGGAATTTAATTTTGATAGCAAGGAAAATTTAATAGAGTTTATTCAGACAGAAATTATTACAACGGCCGAAGCTACCGACCTTCTTCAATGTTCTAGACAGTACTTAGATGAACTTGTAAGCAAAGGTAAGATTACCCCTGTGAAAACGATTAATCGTGTGCGTCTTTATTGGAAAGACGATATATCAGCATTACACAAAAAATAAGGCTTACCCCAGTGGATAAGCCTTATTTCGCATGTTCTTTTTTAATTTAAATTTCTAAAAGTGCATCGAGCGCTTTTTCGTCTAACGTCTCTTCTTTTAGAAGCGTTTCTGCTATTAATTCTAATTGTGACCTATGCTCTTCTAGTAGTGTCACACTCTTCTCATAAAGCATCTGCATAAGTTGCTGGTAAGTTTCCAGTAATTTTTCACTACTTATGGATTCACTCATTCCTAAAACCCGCATATTCAAGAAGCCGACTTGGTCATCCATTCCATACTTTTCCACATAATCCTTTAAATACTGAGTCGCCTTCTCGATGTCATTACTTGCACCTGTGGTGATGCAGTCTTTGCCAAATACAAGTTCTTCGGCTATACGTCCCGCTAAACTAATCTGTATCTGATGTAAGAAATCTTTCTTCGTATGGTACATCTTATCTTTTGGTATATTCATACTAAAACCACCTGCACCTTTGGCTGTGGGAATGATGGTTACTTTTGCTACACTATTTTCTGGTGCCACAAGCTTTGTCATCAATGCATGGCCGGCCTCATGATAGGCTGTAATCCGTCTTTCGTCTTCACTGATATAACTTCTATCTTTTTTCTGAGCGCCTGCTACTACGGTGTAGAAAGCCTTCTCCATATGGTGCTTTTCGATAATGGGTGCTTCTTCATTGGCTGCGGAGATAGCTGCTTCGTTAATGAGATTCTCAAGCATGGCGCCTGTAAAGTACGCCGTCTGCCCTACCCATTCTTCCACCTCGATACTTTCGCCGATGGGTTTATCCTTTAGGTAAAGCTTAATGATTTGCTTTCTTGCACTTTTATCTGGATAGCCTATCTCAATATGTCTATCAAAACGTCCTGGACGTAGGAGCGCTTCATCAAGTAATTCTAAACGGTTGGTTGCTGCGATGACCACGATGCCATCTTCTTTTTTAAAGCCTGACATTTCCGTGAGTAAGGCATTCAATGTCTGGTCTTTTTCATCATTACTATTGGTCGCACTTTGCCCTCTTGCCTTTCCAATGGCATCAATCTCATCGATAAAGATGACCGCTTTTTCTGTCTTTCTCGCTTCTTTAAAAATTTCACGGATACGACTGGCACCTACACCTACATACATTTGTACAAAATCCGAACCACTGACGCTAAAGAACGGCACACCGGCTTCCTTTGCGATGGCTTTTGCCATTAAGGTCTTTCCTGTACCTGGTGGTCCATAAAAAATCAAACCTTTTGGCATACGTGCGCCTAGCTTCAAGTATTTCTCCGGATGCTTCATAAACTTAATCACATCTTCTACTTGTTCTTTCGCTTCTGTATTCCCTGCCATATCCCTAAAGCCTACTTTTAAATCTTCTGCTGCCATAGGGGTTACTTGCAGTGCCATCATGCCACCACCACTGCCTCGATGGCGTACACTTTGAAAGACCACATAAAAAACGCCCATAAAGAGCATACCACTTACAAGATACTGAATAAGCGCCAACTCTTGGCCCACGTTGCTTTCTATAACTTTTATATTATTTTTTAATAACCATTCTTTAAAGTGAAAAGTACGGGGATGATCTGTGGTATACGCCTGCCCATCACCTACTTCCCAAAACTCGATGTGCGTGCTTTCTTTTAGTACCACTTGCTTAATCTGTCCTGCTTCTACTTTCTTTTCAAAAGCTGGATAAGTGATATACGGTTTTTTATTATATTTATTTTGCCAACTCCCGATAAGGATCAGACACAAGATGAGTGCACCTATTAAGTAGGGCATATATTTTTTCCAATGATGTTTGTTGATCATCTGAAACCTCCTTCATCCTTTGGTTTCTGTACTCGCCTTATTATACCTTTTCTCTTCCGCTTCTTGCACTAGTGATATTTTGGAAAGAACGCAAAAAAAGAGAAAGACAACGGGTCTTTCTCTTGAGAGAAGGTATTTTATTCTAGGGGTAGCAAATAACTTTATATTTGCTGTAACATCTGGGGGAAGTTACAACTGTATTATAGCAATAATTGCACTTTAAGTATGCCCTAACTTTTTTATTTTTCTTTTGGGCTTTTAGTCACTTTGCTAATCACTTCTCTTTTCTTCACTATTATGCACAATGTCCTTCTAGTTCCCTATCTCCCTCTTATTTAAGTTGCTTAGACAAGCCCTTGGCTTTTCAACGTGTTTACTTATTTTCGTCAGTATGATTGGATTTTAATATGCTCAGCTTCCTTCTCTTAGTAGTTTTTTCTAATCACTTATGCTTCCGCTTTCATTTTACTTTGCCCGCAGAATACCGCGCCTTGTTGGACACTTAAACTTTTAGTCATCACATCGCCTCTCAAGTTTCCATTCTTCATCATCTCAAAAGCACTGGTTGCCTCCACATTCCCTTCTACTTTTCCGTATAGGATGATGTACTCTGCATGTAAATCTCCTTTGACACTCCCAGTTTCTCCTACAATAATGCTATGTACGGCCTGAATATTCCCTATTACTTTGCCATCAATACGAATACTTTTGTCGCATTGAATATCCCCTGTAAAAGTGGTACTTGAACCAATAAGCGTATCTTGTACTTCTGGTTTTTTGACCTTATTTTTTTTGTCAATCACTACTACTTCCTCATGTTTTTTTTCATTTTTCTTTTGTTGTTTTCCTAAGCCCATTCTCTTTACTCCTTTTCAAATAATTTATTTGGATTCATTGCTTTTCCATCTTGTCTTATCTCAAAATGCAGATGCGGTCCCGTAGAATTCCCCGTAGAACCTATGGCTGCGATTTTTTCTCCTTTTTCCACTTCTTGTCCTGGCGTTACATAGAGTTTCGACGCATGGGCATACCGTGTTTCTAAGCCATTTTGATGCTCTATAAACACAGCATAACCATAGCCATTCATATACCTTGCATCAGTAACCACACCTTTGGCTGCTGCAAAGATAGGATCCCCCTTCGTCGCACCAATGTCGATACCTTTATGCTGATCCCCTTCTGACCTGTCGAAAGGATTTTGCCTACTTCCATAGCGGCTTGTTACCTCCCCTTCGCAAGGCACAAAGTTCGGTTCATAAGGATCATCTACTGCAAAAGCTTGTACATCCACTGCATCTTCGTATTCCTTTACAAAGCTAGGTATCCATTGATACGGTGTGGCCTCTTCTCCACTACTTAAGTCTTTTCTTTCGATAGGCCCCCCTACAGCTAAAGGTACTTGCTCCATCTGACTTAATTTCAGTTCCTGAATTTCACTTTCCTTGCTATCCAGTTGCTCTTTATACGTTGCAATCTGTTGGTGCTGTGTATACAAGATAGCACCTATTCCTAATACTAAAAGTATACAACAAACGAGAATGGCTCCCCCAACTTGTTTCAGTACGGGATATGTATATGTTAAATGAATCGGTGTATGGCAATCTTCTGGTGTAATGACTATATGGCATGTTTTTTTTCTCTTTTTTTCCATAACGTCCCCTCCTTCTTTTATATTATAGCATTTTTCCAAAAATATAGAATATTTTTTTCTACAAAAATAAAATGCACCTTTTCAGGTACATTTTATTTTTTGCTTTCTATTTCTATTGTGATGTGCTCATCTGCCATAACGACACGGCACAGCCCACCTTTTTGAAGCTTCCCAAAGAGCATCTCTTCTACAAGAAGTGGCTTGATCTCACCTTCAATCACACGCTTAATACCTCGTGCGCCAAATTCTTTCGAAATCCCCTTCATGCCTATCTTCTGTAGGCATTGCTTACTACACTTAAGGGTGATGTTTTTAGGTTCAAGTAATTGCTTTAATTTACCCAGTTCTTTGTCGGCAATCTTATTCGCCATTTCTTCTGACAAGTGATTAAAGGCAATCATGCCACTTAAGCGATTACGAAACTCTGGTGTAAAGACTTTCTTCACTTCATCTTCCATGACCGTTTCTTTTAATTCGCGTTCACCGAATCCTACCAGCTGCTTACCGATAAATCTTGCACCTGCGTTAGACGTCATAATCAAAATGACATTTCTAAAGTCTGCTTTCTTACCATGACTATCTGTAAGGGTGGCATAGTCCATAACTTGTAGGAGCATATTAAACACATCGCTATGGGCCTTTTCGATCTCATCTAGCAAAAGAACTGCATGAGGGGTCTTACGTATGGCATCTGTGAGAAGCCCACCTTCCTCATAGCCTACATACCCTGGTGGTGAACCTATAAGCTTTGAAGCTGTATGCTTCTCGCCATACTCACTCATATCAAAGCGTATCAGCTTAATCCCCAACTCTTCTGCCAAAGTCTTTGCAATCTCAGTCTTTCCTACTCCCGTAGGCCCTACAAAAAGGAGGCTGGCTATCGGTTTATCCCCTTCACTAAGCCCTGCCCGTGAAAGCTTTAAGTACTTGGTCACTTCTTCTATGGCATGGTCTTGACCAAAAATTTGCTTCTTTAATCTTTTTTCTAAGGTTTTCAGTTTGGCGACTTCATTGGATGCCACTGTTTTTTTAGGAACATGACACATCTTAGCTAATAACGTTTCGATGACCTCTCGGGTCACCACTTGCTTTTTGTTACCTGCCTGTAGCGCTAGATACGCCCCTGCTTCATCGATTAAATCAATGGCCTTGTCTGGCAAAAAGCATTCATTCATATATTTATGACTCAAAGTCACTGCTGCTTCTAAAGCCTCCGCTGTATAAGTCACCCCATGATGTGCTTCATAGCTTTCTTGAAGCCCCTTTAAGATGCTTAAACATTCCTCTACGGTAGGTTCTTTCACTTCAACTGTCTGGAAACGTCGTACCAACCCTTTATCTTTCTCAAAGTATTTTTTGTATTCTTCAAAAGTCGTCGCACCTATAAAGCGAATGCTATTTTCTAAAAGATAAGGCTTAAGTAAGTTCGAAGCATCCATAGCACCATTTCCCAGTGCGCCTGCACCTACTATCTGATGAATCTCATCAATGTAGACAATAGGCTTCTCATAGGCTTTGATGCTTTCTAGCACTTGCTTGATACGCTTTTCAAAGTCGCCTCGGTATTGTGTACCGGCTAGCATCCCACCTAGGTCTAACATAAAGAGATTGGCACCCTTTAATTTCTCTGGCACCTCTCCCTCTACGATTCGCTTCGCAAGGCTAAAAGTCAACGCTGTTTTTCCAACCCCTGGTTCGCCTATATGGATAGGGTTATTCTTAGTCTTGCGACAAAGAACTTCTAGTGTACGCCAAATAATCGTATCCCTTTCCACGAAAGGCTCTGGATGGTCTTTCACAAATTGATTAAGGTGAGTAGCGTACTTCTGCCATTCTCTTTTTTCTGGATGTTCTTCTGATGCTTGGCTACTTTCTTCACCCACACTATCATCTTCTTCATCATGACACATACTGTATAATAATGCCGATTTTTCGACACCTTCTTCGGCTAGATAATAAGCGGCAAAACTATCTGGAAAAGCAAATATCCCATTCAGTACATGCTGGATATCCACACAATTTTTCTCACTACTCTGTGCTTGCTTTACTGCATAGTTTAAGATAGCGATAAATGCTGCACTTTCTATAGGTTCTACTGCTTCTTCCTTATCCATATACTGTTCAAAATAGTCTTCTATTTGTGACTTAATCCTGTCTGCATCTGCATCTAATGCTTCCAGCACTTTTCTAAAGTATCCCTTATTACACAGTATGTAGAGCATATGCTCTGGTGTAACATATACTTGCTGCATACTATATGCAAGTGCGATACTTTCTTCAATACACGTGATTAGACGCTCTGTTCCCTGCATTTTTTCCATGCTGCTACACCTCTTCCACTGTCATTTTAAAAGGGAAACCTTCTTCCCTAGCCATGTCCATTGCTCTATTTGCTTTGGTGATTGCTAAATCATAAGGATAAACACCCGCCACCCCTTTACCTTTCTTATGCACATCCAGCATAATGGTATAAGCTTCTTCTGTCTTTTTATTGAATAAGGTCACCAAAACCTCTATCACAAAATCCATCGTTGTAAAATCATCATTATGCATGACTACATGATAAAGTTTTGGTTTTTTCACTTTAACTTTATTTTTTGACTGTATACTATATTGTGACTCCATAGTAACTCCTTTTACTGTGTTTTCTATTATTGTATTATAACACGCCACAACTTAAAACCCCAATGCCTACTTATGAACCAATGGTCAACCAGTAATTTTTAGGCTATACTATAAAGAGTTGAAATTTTTTATTAAATCACTATAGGATTATAAGGAGATTTTTTATGGGAATAAAAATTGTAACCGATAGTACTTCGTATTTACCAGAAGCATTATGTGCCCAATACGACATTTCGATTGTTTCACTTAACGTTATCATGAATGACATAAGTACCCGTGAAGTAGACCTTTCTAATGCCACCTTCTATGACGAAATGGCAAAGTCAAGTGAGCTTCCTACTTCTTCTCAGCCCATTCCAGAAGAAATGCTCCGCGTATTTGAGGACGCCGTAGAGGAAGGGCATAGCATCGTTGGTATCTTTCTCTCTTCTGATATGAGTGGTACCTACCAAAGTGCCCATCTGATTCGTGAGATGGTACTTGAAAAACACCCTGAAGCTGTGATTCACCTTGTGGATTCTCGCTCAAACTGTATGCAAATGGGCTTTGCAGCCTTAGAAGGTGCCAAGTGTGCCTCTGAAGGCGGGACACTTGACGCGGTACTTCATCGTATCCAGTGGGTCATTAACAATAGTCAATTTGTCTTTACCCCTGATACCCTCGACTACTTACGCAAAGGGGGGCGTATCGGTAGCGCATCAGCACTTCTTGGCAACCTCTTACAAATCAAGCCTATCCTCACCGTTGTGGATGGTAAGACATCTGTCCTCACCAAAGTTCGCACAAAGAAAAAAGCCGTGTCAACACTCCTTGATAGTATGGCTACTTTTTTAGGTGATGCGCCTTTAGGTGATGTGATGGTTCACCATATTAATTGTGAAGAAGAAGGTATGCCATTGGCGAAAGCTTTAGAAGAACGCATCGGTCGACCGGTCCTTCTTCAGTCCATCGGCCCTGTCATCGGCCTTCATGTGGGTCCTGGCAGTATCGGTCTTGTGTATTACAAAAAATCTCCTGAGTGTTAATCACCCAGGAGATTTTTTACTGAATTTTTGACGTTCTCTTTCATATGTGTGTAATCATCATGGAGATCGTCTAAGGTGTTGTCAATGCTTTCTTGCCTTACTTCGTGCTTCAGCTCTTCCTTTATATCCTCTGCTGTGAGTTTTGCGAGCTTCGTCACATCTTGTGCACCATTACTTAAGGTTTGTTTCATGTCTCTTAAAAATGCCATACCGTGTATCCTTCTTTCTGTAAGGATATTTTTAGTATGACGCTTCCTTGACTTTTTTATGCTTTATCGGAAGGCTTTGTTGTTATAAATTTTTAATCCGATGCCCACAGATACGCTATAGACAAGTACCACACCTAGTACAATCCCTACCATCGGTACCGCTGTAAATACTTCTTGAAAAATCTCACTGATTACGCCTAGACTAAAGAACGCCCCCATATAAAGCACAAGCATAATGATTCTACTTTTTTCTGTCCCAAACTTAAAGATGATAGGTAACATCACTGCCACATAGACGATACTAATGATTAAACTCATTCCAACCACTGGCATAATCGGCATATCTTGATACGCTTGATGGAAGATTGAAGGCAAAAACTTAGCCCCTAATCGTAATGTTAATGCCGTTCCTAGTGCACTTACTACACTATAGAAAAGTGCTGAGCCATACTTGGATAAGCAGATCTCGCTTCGGCTTACTGGAAGGGTAGCATTAAGCACTTCCCCCTTACTTCTTTCTTCATAAGCCATCGTTCCATACACTAGAAAATACGGTACAAGGATGGCACCTATCGTTGCAAGACTTGGATCAGCTATCGGGAAGATTATCACAAATAAAACACCTATTAAAAGCTGTAATTTCATCGCACCTTTAATAAAGATAAGATCTTTTGTTATTAACTTCAAAATATTATTCATTCATTTTTCCCCTTTCCATAAAGAGCATCATTTCTTCAATGCTTGCCTTTTCATAAACCGCTTCACTTCCAAATAAGCTATGCGCCTTTTGTTTATTATCTGTTAAACCTTCAAAATTAAATTGATTTTGCTTACAACCAATCAGTTCATGGCCATATCCCCCTAAGATGCGGTTTGGTCCTTTGACGATATAATACCTTTCTTCTAACACTTCTTTTGATTCATTGAAAAGTATCTTTCCGTTGTGAATATAGGTGATGTAGTCTGATGCTTTCTCTAAGTCTGTGGTGATGTGTGTGGAGTAAAACACCGATACCTCCTCGTCTTGCATGTGCTCTAAAAGTACAGATAAAATATAATTTCTAACGATAGGATCTAAGTTTGCTGTCGGTTCATCTAGCATGATAAGCTTTGGTCTTCTAGCCAGTACCATACTTAGGGCGAACTGCTTATTTTGACCTTGTGAAAGCTCTTTGATTTTCTTATTGGGGTCTAATTCGAAACGTCTCATATACTTGTCGTATAAGCCTTTATCCCACGTCTTATAAAAAGGACTTACCATAGCTTCGATGTCTTTTAAACTTGATTCTGCCACATAACCTGTCGGGTCGCCTACATAGCCTATTTGACTTTTAACCTTAGCTGGATGTTTTATAACATCGCCACCTAGTACACTAATGCTCCCCTTGTCTGGTCGGATAAGATCCATAATGAGCTTTAAAGTCGTCGTCTTTCCTGCTCCATTTTGACCGATAAATCCTGTGATGTAGCCTTGCTTAATCTCAAGCTTTGGAATGTCTAATACGAAATCCCCTTGCTGTTTCTTAATCCCATCCAATACGATTGCATTCATTTTCTATACCTCCTCGTATAATAACTCTAATCGACTAATAAGTTCTTCCATTGTCAAATCAATGGCTTTCGCATCCTTCACGATGCCTTCTAGCTTTTCTTCAATCTGACTAAGCCTTGCTTCTCTCAGCCTTTCTTTGTTTGTTCCTGATACATAAGTTCCCTTACCAGGTATGGTGGTCACATACCCTTCCGCCTCCAAGTCCTCATAAGCACGCTTGACGGTGATGATGCTTACCTGTAATTCTTTCGCCAACATACGAATCGATGGTAACGGCTCATCTGGCTTTAATTCATCCTGCAAGATAGCCTGCTTAATCTGACTTACGAGCTGCTCATACAGCGGGATGCTACTGTTATTGGCTATAATAATGTCCATTCCCTAATCTCCTCTTCTTTAATTGTATCTATGTGGTTATTTCTTGTTTATAATCTAAGTATATGCACTCCGTATATAAACTGTGTATATGATCTATATACAGACAATAACTCTATACACACTCATTGTCAATACTTTTTCTAAAAATAAAAAAGCACCTTCTTTCGAAGGTACTTTTCATCTTTATAGGCCTAACATTGCTTTTAATTCTTGCTTACTTCTAGCGCCAACTTTCATATCTGTGAGCTGCCCTTTATTCACTACTGCTAAAGTAGGTATGCTCATGACTTTAAACTTAGATGCAAGCTCTGGTTGCTCATCTATATTGACTTTTGCGATTTTAGCCTTTCCACCCACCTCGCTGCTTAAAGCATCAATAATAGGTGATACCATGCGGCAAGGTCCACACCAAGGTGCCCAAAAATCTAGTAATACTGGCACCTCAGATGCCATAATTTCTTCTTCAAAATTTTGCTTTGTAATAACGACTGGTTTCATAAAATCCAACTCCTTTAGATAAGTTTTATTTGTTTTATGATTACAGTATATTCCAGTCGTACTGCAATGTATGTGATTTAATCACATTCATTTTCTTGGTATTTATCATCTTCGATTTGACGGTATTCAATCATCCTACTTTTAAATAATTCATGGTTGCTTGGTGGTGTATAGGTAATGCTGTTTGCACCAGCACGTATAGTTTCTAGTATACTTTCTCTGGTCGGCCCACCTGTGGCAATAATCGGAAGCTTAGGATAACGCTCACGTATTTTACGCACAATCGTTGCAGTCTTACTGCCACCACTTACATTGACAATATCCACCCCTGCTTGGATTTTTTCCTCGATGTCTGTATGCTCGCTGACAACAGTAATAATAACAGGGATATCAATATGCTCCTTCACATAACTGATGGTCTCAAGGGTCGTAGGCGCATTAAGCACCACACCAATGGCTCCTTGAAATTCTGCATGAAGGGCGATATTCGCCGAACGTGTACCATGGGTAATGCCACCGCCTACCCCGCAAACAACAGGAATATCTGATACCGATAGTAGCGCTTGCGTGATGGCTGGATGAGGTGTAAAAGGATACACCGCTATAACTGCATCTGCATTGGTATTTTTAATAATGGCTACATCCGTTGTAAAAAGAAAGGATTTGATTCGCTTGCCAAAGATACGAATCCCACTGCAATCTGAGATTTCTTGGGGTACATTTACGAAGTTCCTTCTTAAGTTTCCTGTTATTTCTGGTACAAATTTAGTTGTGTTAATCTGTGTCATAATGTCTCCTTATCTAGTCAGTTATTTTGTCTATGTAATTCTTTGATAGTTTTCGCATCCACCTTTGATTTTATCCCTACAAGCAAAAAACATCCGACGTCGGATGCTTTCTACTTGAGACTTTTATTTTCCTGATGAACCTAAACTACCTGTGCCTCTTTCAGAGCTGAAGTTTAAAAGCTCTTCATAGCTTATTTCTGTCGTTTGAAGTTTTGGTACTTCAACCATGATACATTGGCTAATGGCTTTCTCATAAGGATAAAGGATGTGCTCACCTAATGACTCTACACCCATTGCCTGCTCTTTTGCAATGACAACTGGTGTTGCATTGTGATTGGTTACTGGTACGAACCACTCACCACGGTAGCCTGAATCCACCACGCCTGCGCGCTGTCCGATCCCTTTGCTACCGTTAGAACCACGTTCTTTAAGAATGGCTACATAGTCTGTTGAGAACGCTGATGCAAGCCCTGTTGGGATCATTTTTGTTTCATGGGGTTGGATGACGATATAATCTTCGTCAAAGCAAGCATAAATATCAAAAGCACCATCTTCCATACGCTTTGATGGAATGATTGCTTTTTCTTTCATCTTTGCAAAATAGATTGTTTGATTGTTCATCTTATGTGCTCTCTTTCTTTTTCTAAAGCTTTTCCTTTTCTAAAGATGGAAGCCATACTGCTTCTTTATCTTCTAAAGATGCCTTGGCATCCAGTATACGCTGGTTGCTACTGCCTCTAAATGCAAGTCTTACATCCTTTAGTTTCTCTACAAAAGGTCCATCTACCAACACATCGCATTGTTGTAAGATAGCTACTTTTTTTTCGTTTTTGATGATTTGTTCAAAAGTATACCCCGAATACACCCATATCGTCTTAGATGTTTCTTCCTTGATACGTTTCAAAAGGTTTACCAAATCATCATCTTGTATTTGATCCATCGGTTCACCACCGAGTATGGTCACACCATGTACATTGGGATTATTGATATAGCCCATAAACACTTCTTCCTGAGCTTTATCCCACTTGGTCCCGTACGCAAAGTCTTTATAGTCCTTATTAAAGCACCCCTCACACTGATGTGTACAGCCTGATACAAACAACGTCGCACGTATGCCTGTGCCATTGGCAATATCATAAGGTCTCATCTGTGCAACATACATCTTATCACTTCTTTCCCTTTGGATTTATAATGTCTGTCCCTCGCCTAGAGGTCCTTTACAGATGCAGTACACGACTCTTAATTTCTTCTGTTTTTCCTTTATTCCAGTAGTTATCACCTAAATCACATTCTCTATTATTTCTAATAGTGTGGACTATCTCTTATACTTCAGCTTGACCTGTTCAGTATCTTCGCACTTCATCATAGAGAATTTCACTCTATCATTACGGGGATGTCTCCCTCTAGTCTCTACACCTTCCAAGATATTCTCTTGGCTTGGCACGATATTAGCTTATTAATCAATATATTCCCAACGAAACCCACCTGCTGTTCTCTTACCTTTTGACCTACATGCAACACCTATATTTTGTCGTGACTTACCACAAGATTTCCCTGCCTCCGTCAACGTTCCAAACATCTGTCCAGTATCCACATTTCTAACTTTTCTAGCCGCTGGATTATTTGCCCCTATTACATGTTCTCTATACGAACCTTTAAGTGATTCAGCAATTTTATCCTTATGCTCTTGAGTAAACTTTTTGCCTGCCATTGGACTTATGGTCCCATACATAGGGTTTCCTTTACCTCTTGCTCGTTTACTTCTAGCCAGTCTTTCTTCTTTGGTAATTGCATAAAGACTTCCACCACCACTAGTGGTATTGTATCCTTTCCGCTTATTATCAAAAGAATCATATTGTTTAATGTAGTGTACCTCAAGTTCATGTAGTTTTTCTATATTATCAGCAGTATCTAAAACTTCCCACTTAAAATTTTCAAATCCATACTTACTAAGTGCCCTATAAAAGTAGGTCTGTTTAGATTTAGCATCTTTTTTGTGGATAGATATTCTATGTTTTAAGGTTTTCGTTGTAATTCCTATATAAACTTTACCATTTAGTAAATTAGTTGCTTTATATACTATCATACCATTCACCTCTATAGTATATAATGCTACACCTATTTATTTTTTATTATAAAATTGATTAACTTAGCTTTCATCGTTAGCAGCTTACGCCACACCCTAGTTTTCTAGGTTCACGAAGTTATCATCATAGTATTTCTACTACGAGGGGCATTTATGTTTACCCACATGTTCGGCGAATAACATTCATCTTATTCTTATCTTTATTGCCACATACTGGACATTCCCATTCTAATTGGTCATTAATCTCTATCTCACCTTCATAGTGACACTCATGGCAACAATCTGACTTAGTATTAAATTCAGCATACTGAATATGGTGATAGATAAAGTTTACCATTTGCTTAAGTGCATCTAAGTTGTGGTTCATATTTGGAATTTCAATATATGAAATACATCCACCACTTGAAATAGGTTGGAACTTGCTTTCAAAGACAAGTTTGCTAAAGGCATCAATCGTCTCACGTACATCTACATGATAACTATTGGTATAGTAGCCTTTATCTGTTACATCTTCGATATCACCAAATTTAGCTTTATCAATCTTTGCAAAACGATAACACAGTGATTCTGCTGGACTGCCATAAAGACCAAAGCCAAGACCTGTCTCTTGCTTCCATCTATCTGTGGTCGTTTTCATTTTATGCATAAGCTCTAAAGCAAAAGCTTCTCCTTCTGGACTCACGTGTGATAAACCTGTCATCAGTTTTGTGACCTCATATAAGCCAATATAACCTAATGAGATAGTAGAGTACCCATCCATAAGAAGTGGATCAATCACTTCGCCCTGTGCAAGTCTTGCAATCGCACCATGCTGCCAGTGAATAGGGGATTCATCGGATAATGTCCCTCTTAAAGCCTGATGTCTACACATAAGCGCTTCAAAACATAAGTCTAATCTATTTTCTAAAAGCTCCCAGAATTTTTTCATATCGCCTTCTGCGACAATACCAATTTGTGGTAAATTCAAACTTACTACCTTTTCTACCGTCCCTTTCAGGATATTTTATACGGAATAGAGTACACCATGCGCCTTTATTTTTAATCAAAGTCGCTCCCTATTATACTCGTTGAACCTCCCTCTTATTCAGAGGTTTGGCTGCTGATTGTCCATTGTCACTCATAAGCTGTTTTACAACTTCTTATGAATACTACTGCTTTTTTCCGCTCTCGCACCTTTACCATTTACCATTTCTAGTTCTGTTTTGGTGAGTAGTCTTTAGGAGTTTCCAGCATTTTAAGAGATTTTCTCTTACTTCCTTACGAAGCAAGGGGGCAATTCATTTTACCCTGGTTGAATCTACCTTCAAATTTATA
>JBOGBZ010000052.1:0-22155 GCA_051656485.1 Cellulosilyticaceae bacterium | reverse complement strand
CTCTTTCATTAAACTGTAAAAAAGCATCTAACTTTTTTGACCAGTCTTGCATCGTCATCGGTATCTTTCTTCTTGCTTGGTCTTCTGCATAATCAAGATACATACTGACAATGCGATTCAAACTTTCTATCTCTTCTTTAGTCAAATAGTTTTTAGCAATTGAAACATCTTTTTTTACAATCTTGCCATCAGGAGCATTTCTCCAAGTTGTTAAACCCATATGATCTTTTTCTGCATTGGCACGATCTACAATAACTTCTGCTGCGGTTTTCCCATGAATTGCAAAGTGGAGTTTATTCTGCACTTTAGCAAAGAAGTCTTTAGTTGTTGGTGAGTTCACATTGTAGTCCATAGCTGTTGCATAGATATCTGTAATTTTTTGATAAAACCTTCTTTCACTTGCACGAATCTCTCTAATTTCATCTAATAGATATTCAAAATAGTCTTCACTAAGAAAAGCTCCATTTTCCATACGATCATGATCTAGTACATAGCCTCTTATAGCATAGTCTTTGAGTATCCGAATAGCCCATTGGCGAAACTGAATGGCTCTCGTACTATTTACTTTGAATCCCACAGAGATAATAGCATCCAAACTATAAAATTGACGGCTTCGTTCAACTTCTCTAGCTCCTTCAGTTTGAACTGTCAAGAATTTGTTGACAGTTGCCCCCTTATCAATTTCCTCATCAGCAAATGCATTATTAAGATGCTTACTCACATTTTGCTTTGTTGTATCATAAAGGTCTGCAATCATATCTTGTGTTGCCCAGACATTCTCTTCGGCATATAAAACCTCTAGAGATTTTTCTCTACTCTCAGAAGTAAATATTAAAAACTCTGCTGTACTGTTTCTTATTTGTAATTTATATTCCATCGTTATACCTCCTTCCTACTTCTATTAATGTAAAACCTCTTTTTAATTTTTTACTGTCTAGCACCTACATATCCCCTTCTTTGGTCAGGTATCTGGTTGGATAGGCAATATATTAATTGTCTATCCAAGTCCCTCTCCCTTAGAGGATTGCCACAGCCTACTTACGTTATACTATAATTCATCCATTAAATCTATACTTATCAAGCCGTATTGTTCTGTGTAAATTTGCACCTTTGCTTGCTCTACTCCCATATGTATAATGACGCCTTGTTGATTATCCTTGTGGCACCTATGTTTACCTTTATTTATATAGATAATCTCTACCTTAGGATACTGATGCTTGTATTCATCTATTGCTACTTTTAGAATCTCGCTCATTTCATCTTGCTGTAGTAGTACATAGATAATTTGATAATCTTCCACTAATTTTTGTAAATATACCTTAATCTTCTCTTTAGTGGTGTAGATGGCTTGGTAATGTGCCTTGAGATAGCTAGCTGTCTTCTTGGTCTTCTCTACCATACCTGCTGGGGTGAGCATATAGAGCACTTGCTTACTAGATACTTGTTGGGTCTTGATGAGCCCTTCCTTCACTAGTTTGTTGATAAGGACATTGATACTCCCTACGGATACACCTAGTTCTCTGGAGAGTTCTCGCTGGGTAATCTTCTCATTGGTTGCTATTTCAGTCATGACCAGATAGGCATAGTCTGAAAAAACGGGTTTGTCTTGTGCCACGCAAATCTCCTTCTGTCGTTTCATCATTATGTTCTTGTGTTCAGTTTTCGAACGCTAATTTTAGTATAGCCCTATAGACGACTTCTGTCAATCTATAGGGCTATACTGTCACATTTTGTTAATGATTATTTTCTTAATAGCAATAAATAAGGTCCACACCAGAGGTATGCCCATATCTTCATCTTCTCTTTAAATCGAATCTTTCTTCTACATCGATAAGTAGCTTCTGAAAAATAATAGTCCATGCGCTTCTTCACAGAGTATTCACTCATAAGCTTATCTCGAAGCTCCATGGGTTGGATGATCGCTAGATAGTGATGCTTATGTGCTCTACAGTAGTCTACCATCGCTTCATAGTACTTGGCATTACTCTGTGCCACTTGTACACGGTGTTTCATGAAGTTCTGTCTACCCAGTAACTCTTCTACTGTCTCTTCTGATAAGTAGTGGGTTACTAGTGCTTCATCGATGTAGCCGATATGTCCTTGGATACTTCCTGTAAGTGCGAGCCACCAATCTTCATAGTCTAGCGTCTCTGGTATAGGAAAGACTGCATGTACCACTTCTCTTCGCATACAAAGCGTATGCCCTAGTACGAAGTTACTCTGGATAAGGTGTGCTGTCTGCTCTTCTTCATACACACGGATCTTATGGTAATTATAATAAGAGCTATACACTTCTTCTTCACTTTTCTTAAGTCCTTTCATATCTGCACACACCATCACACTTTGTGAATGCTGCTGTAGATATGCTAATTGTTTCTCTATACACTCAGCTTGCAGTACATCACCTGCTTTAAGTAAGGTAATGTACTGCCCGCTCGTCTTCATCATCCCTCGATTATACGGTGCCATCTTGCTCGCTTCTCCGCTTACCTGTACATAGTGCATATGTGCATATTGGTTACTCGCCATCTGCATTTCTTCGGACACTTGTGGCTCCATGCCAGTATCTACTAATACGATTTCTAAATGCTGATACGTCTGCTCCAGTAAACTTGCGATGGTCTTACGTATGGATAGATGCGGCTGTGCTGCCACCACTACCACGCTTACCATTGTATTGTTTTCATTAATCACTTGGGTCATTTTGCCTCCCCCTTGTCTAAAACTTTGCTTTTTTTATTATTTTTTATTTCTGTATACGTATTCTTCCGATTCTTACACGTACTGATCCCGATACCTATCATCCCCCATAAAATAGTACCGAAGACGATATTCTCCCCTAGCCACATCGTCTCAAATGTACCAAGTATCATGAGTAGAATAAAGATACATCCACCTATACGTGCTACCTTATCTGAACCTTTCCAGTACAGCTTATGCCATAGGTAGCCACCTAGTATGATAAGTATTATTACACCTATTCCACCTGCCCATAGACCAAGCTGTAGGTATTCATTATGTACACCATTTACCCATATATAATTGGTTTCTTGTAACGTACGGTCTATGCCGTGATTCATGCCATAGCCTAGCCAAGGCTCCTGCTCTAGCATCTCCCAGGCCTGCTGCCACAGAGATTCTCTCCCTGAGAAGAGATTCTTCCCTGTAAGTTCTCTAATCCAAGTATTCATCTCTGGTCCTAAATCAAGAGTCACTAATCTTGGGTAAATATAAGTCACTCCACCTACACCTGCTCCAATAACTATAAAGAGCAGATAGTGAAGTATGCGACACTTGGATGTGATTACCCATGCCATATAGCACAGGAAGGCTACGCCTAATGCCAGTAATGGCGTACGAGCATCGGTGGCTTGAATTAGCGGGATGCATGCCACCATATACAGCAGGTAGCGTTCTCCTTTAGATAATGCATACATCATAGCTGCTATTGCTACAAACAAAGCACATAGTATACCTAATGTATTTGGGTTACCTAAGAATTCTGTCCCAAAAAGAATGCCTCCATATTCTGGATTTTCATATTTCCCTATACTTTTAAAGATATAACCTATCCATGCCACAAGTCCTAGATCTACTACCCACACACCTCTACCAACTCGGCTCCAGTCCATGAGTGTCATGGCAAAGCCGATACCACTTACTGCTAGTAAGTTAGCTACGATAGTCAGACCTTCTTGGCCTCCTGTGAGGATACCATACAGCATCGCTCCTACTGCAAACACCAAGTAGAACCATACATGGCGTTGTCTAGACTTGGACACATTACCTGCCACCAATGCTTGGTAAAGGATATACATCATGGCTATAAGTGCTAATGCCATACTTGCACTTTCTCCAACCATGCGTGCCACAGGATTTGACACCACCAAGTGAAGTGGCATGACCATCATTAATGCTAGAATCCCCTTCGTCAAGATGCCATCATACTTATGAATATCTTTCACTTTTTCGATTTGTGCTAGCACTATCCCTTTCATCTCTACAAAGTATGGATTTTTTCTAAAGAGTAGCCAATTGATTACATTTGGCACTGCACCGCATACAACAACTTGGAAGACAAAGCTTACGATAGGATCTTCTATCGTAACATAAGGCAACATCCATCTCACAAGTTGCAACTCTACTACTATCAGAAGGATGTACCCTAATGTCTGCCCGATATATTTAACAGGGCTTTCTTTGAAGAAATACTTGTACAGTACGCGTGTCTTCAAAAGCCATGCCACAATGGTACTAATGGTCGTTCCAATGAATACACCCACCACACCTACGCGCTGCACAAGGATAAGTGAAAGCAGGAGATTGATAAGCATCTCTGCTACTGCATTGTATTTGTCTTGCTTGAAAAGGCCTGATACAGACATCATCTGCCACACTGGTTTTGTAATCACCCAAAGCATAAAGTTGATACTAAGCACCACTAGAATAGAGCGTGACATAATGTATTCAGGCCCCAACCAGATACTTACAAAAGGTTCTACCAAGCCATATAAGCAGATCACGGTAACACTGGCTAGCCAGAACATTACGAATTGCATCTTATTATAAATGCCCTTAATCTTTGATTGGTTGTCTACTTCTGTGACCACCATATTTCCTAGACTTGCCTGCATGGCATCTACAGCGTGTGTCATAAAGTTCATCAGTGCTGCAAAGAAAATTTGATAATTGCTCACAAAGCCCACTGTCACCACACCTACAAATCGGGACAAAATCAGATTGTCTGTAGAGTTAACCACAAAGAAAGATACTTTCTGTACAAATAAATCTTTTACGTCTTTTCTCACACTGCGACGCTCTTCTTGACTTAGCTTTTCTTTTCTATGGGTACGGAGATACGGATAAAGCTTACGCATCTGCCAATAAATATAACCATTCTGCACTACCTTAGATAAGGTATGAATAATCACATACACTATATAGCCTGGCATAAAGATAAGTCCTACTATTTTTAGCACTGCTCCCGCTAAGATCGCTGTCATATCTCCGCGTTGGATAATGTAGTTTCTCTCATGGGCATAAAGTAACGCTCTCGGGAATCCTGTCCAATAAGTCAGCACTGCTCCTGCCACAAAGATTAGATACGCCACGCGTACAACCGACCAAGAAATCGTAATATCTTTAATAAAGAAAGGTAATAGTGCGGTAGTGCCTATTCCTAATAGGAGGATAACTGCACCTACACCAAAGTATAGGTGCCGATAAAATCTCATTAGCCCTGTAATTTTCTTCTCATCTTGCTCCTGCAATGGCTTGTATAGATGATAGATAATGGCTGTTCCAATACCAAGTTCGACTAATGATATCATATTGATAACATTAATAAAGAGACTATGTATACCAAGGTAATCAACACCTAAAATCTCAAGAAAAAGCTTACGGTCTACGAAGTTGACAAACAAAATGGTCAGCTGATAAATAACCGCCATCTTGATATTAGTCATAGCACGCTCGGTTCTCATAATGTCACCTCCAGCTGTTCGTATGCTTGAAGGAGTGCTTCACTTTGTTCCTCATAAGTATAGCTGTATGGTTGCTTCTTGAGTTGTTCACATAATGCCTTGTAGTATGCTGGTTCCAATACACGCTCCATGGCTTCTGCTAGTGTATGTGCTTCATAATCTGCCAGAATCTCTCCCGTCTCTCCATGGCGTATCACTTCCATAGGTCCACCAGAAGGTGTGGAAATCACTGGTATACCTCGAATAAGTGCCTCTCTCACTACTAGTGATGAGGATTCTTGCATCAAAGATGCACAGATAAGCACATCGATTTGTGCAAAGACAGCATCCTTCTCGCCACTTTCAAATGCTTTGTGAAGAACAATCTTGCCACTCACACCTTTAGTTGCTTGTTGTTTATCCTTTAAGATTTGTGTCACTTTTTTCCACAGTCCACTTGCCCCTTGCTTGCGAAGGTACTGATAGACTTTACGCAGTCCTTTGGTATCTACTTGTGGGACACCGTAGATATGCAGTTCCCAATCCGACCTTTTTACCTGCTTAGTCGCTTTATGGAGTACCTTGTATCCTTTAATAGGATGTACACCCCCTAAGAATCCAAATCGCAGTACATCACTAGCTGTGTGCTGAGTCTCTACAGGTTTCTCCACTCCATTGGCATTTACCTGAATCGTACACCCACTTGGAAGATGCTTCTCTAAATCTTGCTTTAGCCTATTGGAAACTGCATAAATTCGATCCACATTTTTCATCAAGGCATCATGAAGATATTCTCTACGTTTTTTTATATACTGGCTTTCAATAGTTGGACAGGTCTTCTGTACGCATTGTAGACACTGTTCATCATTTGATATTTGTAGTCCACAAGGCACATAGTCGCCATCTACCATGAAGCTACGAGGACATATCCACCACCAATCATGCATCGTTACCACTACTTTTGTACCATAGGCTTTAGCTACTTCCAGCATCTCTACACCCATGCCTTGTACACTATGGAAATGTACGATATCTGGATTGAACACCTCTAAGTATTCCTTGAAGTAGCTCGCTGTCTTTGGTTGCTTATACGTTTGTATCGAAAAATCATTGGTTTGGTCTTGAGGGATGTAATCTAACCGTACCGCACATACTTCATAGCCTTCATACTTTTCTTTATAAAGCGTACCTTTTTTATGTGTTTGAGCATAAGACAAGGTAAAAATACCTACTTCATGCCCTTTATCTTGAAGTTCTCGACTTACATGGTGGACAACTTGTGCTACACCGCTATTATGATATGGAAGAGCCGAGCAGCTCACCATCATTATTTTCATTTCATTTCCACCTTCTTTATGGTATATTCTCACACACTTTCTATTTTATCCATCTAGTGCACTTTGTTTTCTACTTTACTAACCCTATCATATACTGCCCATACTCTGTCTTCGCCATAGGCTCAGCAAGCTTCACTAGTTCTTCAGCACTAATCCAATCTTGTCTATACGCTATCTCCTCGATACACGCTATGTATAAGCCTTGTCGCTTCTGCACTGCCTGCACAAAGCTGCTAGCTTCTGTGAGACCTTCACATGTACCTGTATCTAGCCACGCCATGCCTCGTCCGAAGAGTTCTACCTTCAACTTGCCTCTCTTGAGGTAAGCTTCATGGACAGAGGTAATCTCTAGCTCACCTCTAGCAGAAGGCTGTACTTCCTTCGCTATCTGCACCACGTCGTTGTCATAGAAGTACAGACCTGGCACCGCATAGTTTGACTTCGGCTTCTGTGGTTTCTCTTCGATAGAGATCACATTCCCCTCCTCATCAAAAGCTACCACACCATAGGCTGTAGGATCACTCACATTGTAGCCAAATATGACTGCACCTTCCTCTAGTGTAGCCGCACTACGTAAAGCTCCTGTGAAGCCTGTGCCATAGAAGATATTGTCCCCTAGCACTAAGGCTACTTTGTCCTCACCTATAAACGCTTCACCTATAGTAAATGCCTGCGCCAAGCCTTTCGGCTCTTCTTGTACTGCATACTCTAGCCTCATACCTAAATCTCTGCCATCACCTAGTAGTTCCTCGTATACTGGCAAATCTCTAGGCGTAGAGATAATAAGTATTTCCCGAATGCCTGCTAGCATTAATGTCGATAATGGGTAGTAAATCATTGGTTTATCATAAATCGGAAGCATTTGCTTCGATACTGCTTTTGTAATAGGGTAAAGCCTTGTGCCGCTTCCCCCTGCTAGTATAATCCCTTTCATAACTCTCTCCTTTGTATTAGCTATGCTTCTTGGTCTTCATATCAATAACACCATGAGGGCTATTCTTCATAGCCGTGATACGCTCTTGATGAACGATATAATTCACAGCCATCCCTGCGCCTAATAGTACCCAGAAGATAGGTGCCACCGATACTACTGAGTCATTGAACATCCCTGCGCCTAAATAGCCTACTACTGCAAGCATAAAGGCTATACCACTAATAGACTTCTCATCGTATGTTTTCTTGAAGGCATAGAGTCTCATACTTTGTATCAAATAGACTCCTACCAATACCAAGAAGGCTATAAGTGCTACGCCACCTTCTTGGATAGCTATTTGTAAATAAAGATTATGCACTTTGTCTACAACCATATTAGGATTTTCATAAGCATACCACTTGCCTAATAGATCATTCTGTGGAAATGCAAAACCATAGGTATCTGGACCATAGCCCACGAGCCAAGTATCCTTGAGCATTGGCAAACTTCTAGACCATATATAGCCTCTAGAGGAACCTAACTTTTCTTTGCCTTTAAATCCTATACTTTCAGGCTCTTCGAATGGTATCGATTCTTTGGTAAAATGATCTACAAGATGCACTTCTTCTTCGATACTTATACTTGTTAGATACATGTTGTTATACATAAGCTTTCCATAAAGTGTCCCTTCTTGGTTGCCTATCACAATCTTATATGCCTCAAACCTAGGATCTTGTGTAAAATAAGAAATGTTATCTGGGCTCAGCGCCATGTAGATGTACTGTATCTTCTCACCATTTTGATCTGTAAAGACAAGTTTCTCACCATCATTAGCAATAGTAAGACTTTGCTCTTGCATATGCACTGTCATACTACCATTCTCATGTGTAATATTCTTGATAGGTAGGATAGTCTTATAATCCACCACTTCATCTGACGGCTTCATAATACTTACAATGTCTTGTACAAGGGCTGGAATTCTCCCGAATATAGCCCCTTCTGTCACTTGATCTAGGCCTACTACCAGTAGTATCCCTACTATAATCACACCAACGAGCGCCTTCCATTGTCTCAGCATACTACGTCCAAATACGATACAAAAGACAACACCTGCACATACCACACCTATAAGTCCTGCTCTTGATGTACTTGCAAACAATAAGATACCGCTACAAATCGTAATACACCCACAAGCAATCTTCTTTTTATACCCTTTTACAAAGCATGCCATCGTCACAAACAAAGGGATTACAAGTGCTGTAAAACTCCCTACATAGTTATAGTGAAACATCGTTCCATAGACGTGCTTAGCTTCATGGATATTCTGAAGCCCCGCTCGGTCTTCTACATAGTGCTCTGGTATAATCATTTGTTTCATAAATTCTGTCAAAAATGGGTCTTTCCCTATGTATTGCATAAAGCCAATCATGCTCACCAGAAGTGCTACTATTCCTAGTGGTATCACGATATACCTATAGTCCTTCCCCTGTCGTATCACCCAATACGTATAAAGCATCATAAGGATATAGCATACAAGCATATAGCCCCCTTCTGCACGGTTAGGCAGTCCCCACTTAGCTACAAAGTCATATTCTGATATAAATGTCGCTATAAGTGTCATTATACAAAAGAGCATTGCACTTCCATAAATCCACAGCGATACACGATCTTTCTTAAGATCTTTTTTTTGCAATCCCAAAAACGCAAAAAGAAGCATCATCCCTACTAATGCCATAATAATGCTACTCTTAGCTTGTGAAAATAGATCTAAATTATTATTCGTGAGATAAAGGATACGCTCATCGGGTATATCTGTCTTCACTAACCTCACAATAAGTGGTACAATGCCTACCATTATCATTACAGGTATAAACATAAGCCATCTAAACTTCAGTCCATACCCTCCTTGTTGTTGCTTTTCTTTTTCTATCATGAAACACCTCTGATCAACTCTTTTTCTTGTATTATAGCATAACTTATTCTTTTTTTGACACAATTCCCCCATTTATCCCCTTGTAAAATATTACATCTTCATTACACTTATGTACTTTTTGTTATGCGATGCAAATTATAGTATAATAAAAGTAACTTTACTAAAAGGAGTAATATCATGATTCGCGAAAACCAAAAGTATTTGAATAAATGTCAAGTATTCTTAGATTTATTCTTCGTCGCATTTTCTTTTGTCTTAGCTCACTATATTCGATTTTACATACTTAGTGGTGGTAATCTAGCACTAAGCCAAGAGGAACTTATAAAAAGTCTTGCAGCACTTATACCTGTCTATTTTATTATCTATCATATCTTTGACCTCTATAGTGCTAGGCGCACCAAACCTTTACATATCGAAATAAGCGCTATCTTAAAGACGAATATCTTAGCTACCATTCTTCTTATGATGGGTCTCTTTATCTTTAAGCTAGTAAACTTCTCTAGGCTTGCTTTGATCTTGTTCTTCATCATTAATCTTTTCCTTACTGTAGGTAGTCGACTTTGCATTCGATTGATTCTCAAAAAATACAGACGCCTAGGCTACAATCAAAGGCACTGCCTTCTCCTAGGAACCACTGAGAGCAGCACACACTTTATCAATAAGGTACGTAAAAATCCCCAATGGGGCTATAGCCTAATAGGCATCCTAGAAACGCAAGTATCTAATCAGACTCATTTTCTAGATGTACCTATACTAGGAACACTGCAAAATATCGAAGAAATTTTAGAAAACAAATCTTTAGATATGGTCATCATAGGTCTTGCCGGTGATAATCTTCAAGAGCTAGGACAAGTCCTTGACATATGTGAAAAATCCGGAATCAAAACGCAGATTATTCCCTACTATCATCAGTATATTCCCGCCAAACCTTATATGGATGATTTAGACGGACTACCTGTCATTGACATCCGCCATGTTCCTCTAGATAATATCTTTAAAAGTTTGACCAAACGAAGCTTCGACATTGCTTTTGCATTTATTGCCATTCT
The DNA here is from genome assembly GCA_051656485.1 of Cellulosilyticaceae bacterium. Taxonomy (GTDB): domain Bacteria; phylum Bacillota; class Clostridia; order Lachnospirales; family Cellulosilyticaceae; genus JBOFDK01. The sequence continues at coordinate 11,461 of JBOGBZ010000052.1, read as the reverse complement.
CCTTACCAGTCCTATCTTACTCTTTGCCGCACTTATGACAAAGTTTACTTCACCTGGACCAATCATCTTTAAGCAAGAAAGAGTAGGACTCAATCGCAAGAATTTTTATATGTATAAATTCCGTTCTATGCGTGTACAGACCGATTCTGAAGAAAAAGATAAATGGACTACCAAAAATGATCCACGCAAGACCAAATGGGGAACCTTTATGCGTAAGACAAGCATTGATGAACTGCCACAGTTCTTCAACGTCTTAAAAGGAGATATGTCCATCGTAGGACCTAGACCTGAAAGACCTTTCTTCGTCGATCAATTTAAGGAGTCTATTCCTCGCTATATGATCAAGCACCAAGTTCGCCCCGGCATCACAGGCTGGGCACAGGTCAACGGTTTCCGCGGTGATACCTCTATCGAAGGGCGTATCCAGCACGACTTATACTACATAGAAAATTGGACCTTTGGCTTCGACTTGCGTATCATCCTCCTCACTATCTTCAAAGGCTTCATCAATAAAAATGCGTACTAAAAAAGCGATTCCTCACTAGGAGGAACCGCTTTTTCATTTGTATAGAGGTAGACACGATAGATAATCTCATACATCATTCCACGTGTCACATATGGCGACTTACTAAGTTCCATATAAAGTCTATCTGTCAAGATACCTTGCTGAAGCAAGTATACATCTTTATCCACATTTACCTGATCTAACTGCAGTATTTCCCACAGCAGATCCACAATTTGAGTAAAACGCATACTCTCTTCACTCATCACTTTGTCTTCCAACACCAATGGCATCTTGGAACGCTTTGCTGCAAGCTTCAATGTATCGTAAAAGCTTTGCTCTGTCACCGCTTCTTCTAACTTAATATTATTATCATAGCTTCCGATAATAAGTCCTAACTCATAACAGAAGTCAATGCCCTCCTCTGCCCAGTGTCCTTCATAATGATAAGGCACATAAAGATCATCTAGATAAGCCCCCTGTCTACGTAGCACTTGCTGTATGAATTGCATAGCATCCGCATTATAAGCAATCTCTCTAAAGTTCATGCCTGTCGTCACTGAATAAGCTGCTGCAACGCCAGCCGCCTCTGCCACACACATGCCGATAGGTACGACGCGTACACTTCCAAATCCTATACTTGAGTAGCCTGCACTACGACTAGCTACGAGAAGGTTATCTATCTTCTTAGGTACGATACTTCTAAATGGCACACTATAAGCAACTGGATCTCCTATGACGTACCCCCAGTTACTTACATCTGTGGTCTGTATATCTACGGGATAGCTTCCCCACGCAATTTTATCTTCAAAGTCTTTGTGTTTCATCATATCACTAATAGTTAGTGTATACTCTGATTCGATATGGCGAGACTCCCGTACATAGAACTCTTCTGTCACGCCACCAAAAGTAGCATTCTCAAAGCCTGGTATATGCTGAGCGATATACTGTGCGATGTATTTTGTCTCAATACTTGCCACACGCTTAGCTTCTGCCAAAGCTTTCTTATCCAACGGATCGTAGCCTATCATTTGCATGGCATTGATAAGTACAGACCCATCATCTTGTAGCCCTATATTTAATCCTCTCACTTTTACATTTGGATGAACAGCACTGTATCCTCGCATTTGTTCCAAGAATCCCCATGCTGAGTAGCGATTACAGTCTGCTTTGTAAAGTTCTCTATTATTACGAATAGCTGTAGTAAGCACATCCCAGTCTACATTTTCCATCTTAAATACTTGAGTGATAGCCTGTATCTGCTGAGGCTCATTGATATCTTGACCTCCCACCCAGAAAGGCACACCTGCCATGGCAGCTATATCTGCATCTTGTGTCGCATCGATATATGCTCCTGCCACAAAACGTTGCATACGTCCTTTACTCAGCACATTGACGCCACTTATGCGATCCCCTTCTACAAGTGGTTGGATACTCTCCACCCCAAGCATCATCGTAATATTCGGCTCCCTTTGCAACATATCTAAAAAAATACGCTCCGCTTGCTCCACATCAAAAGAATCTCTCTTCCCCCAGAAGTCTCCTGTAGGATTGATAGGATCTAATGCATCAAAGAATTCTTTGAATATGCCTTGAGTCAAAAGCACTCTATTAGGTCCGTAATTCATATCTAGCGAATTGAGCCCTCCTAAGGTAAATAACCCTCCTACCTTAGTACGCTTGTCTACAAGTAATGTCTTCATACCATTACGCGCACTCGATACTGCTGCTGCTATCCCTTCAGGATCTGACCCTATGACAATCACATCATAATACGGCCACTTAGGTTGTACAGGTGCGGCACTTACTTGAATGGTTGGCACAAATACAAGCAACGCTACTAATACACTTACTAGCTTTCTAAATACAGCTTTCTTTATCATTTTTACCTTATCTCCTTGGCCAATTTTTTGGTCAAAAAAGGCAATCTCCTAAGAGATTGCCTTTTCTATACTAATAGGTGATAAATCACTTATTATTTGTTTGTGAATGTAGCTGTGTTTGTTTCTGGAGCCCACTCAACGTCTACTCCAAGTGAATCAGCAAGTGCACGAACTGGAACCATTGTGTAACCAGCTTCGTTGATGTATGGAGCTGTATCCATACCAATTACGATACCGTTTTTGTTCATTGATTTTTGACCTGCTACGAATTGTACAGTTGTGTCACCTTTGAAGAATGTTACAACCATTGCACCAGCTTCGTTATGAGCCCATGTGTATTTAGCGCCAAATACATCGCCTACAAGACGAAGTGGAGCCATCATTCTGTTGTCAGCGTTAAGAACTGCTACTAAACCAGCATCTTCGATAGCAACTTCTACACCATCTTTAACGTATGCTGTAGCATTAGCTGTTACTTTAACAACGCTTGTGATATTTTCAAGATCTTCTGTGTTTTTTGTTCCTACTGTGATGAATTTTTCAAGTTTGATACCATCAACATGCTCTACGATGATTTCATCTTCATCTACTGTTGCATCTTCATCAACTTCTCTTTCATCAATTACTGAACATACAGCATTACCACGAAGTGTTGCATTGAATGTACCTTGTGGTACAGTTCTATCTACATCTACTTCGATGTTTTTGATTGTGATTACTGAAGGCTCATCTTTTAATGACTCTTCTTTGATTGTGATTTCTAATGTTTCATCAACAATTTTTGTCTTAACCTCAAGATCTCCATCTACTTCTACATCAGCAGCTACGATATCAAGGTTGTATTTTGTACCAAGATCAAGGATGATTTTGCTACCTTCTACAAATTTACCAGCTTCTGCTTCTGTGATTACGATTTCTGTATCTTTATCGATTTGACCTTGTTGACCAACTTTTACTGTCATACCTTTAGCATCTACAGTAAATGGAGCTGTTACTTTACCAGCTGTATGTGTTACTTCTTCTTCTAAGTCTTTAGACTCGAATGATAACTCGATATCGCCTGCTGTACCAGCTGTAGCATGAACTTTAACTTTTACTTTGATTTCATCGATTGTAGTATCATTTACACTATCTTTTGTTTCGATAATTAATTCGCCATCTTTAATTTCAGCAACAGCGTAATCATCACCTTCAACTACTTCGATGAATTTAGCTCCTTCGATATTTACATATAAATCTCTCTTAGCTGAGATTGTATCGATTGAGTTTTCTTTGATTGTGATTTCTAATTCTTTTTCTTCTCTACCAGCTTCGATAGCGAAATCTTTTGTTGTTGTAACAGAGATTCCTGAAGCAAGGATATCAGCTACTTTAAGTGTAGTATCAGCCATTTTTTCAGACTTAACTGTTACACTTACTTCACCTTCTTTACAATCTTTTCTTTGATCTTTAGGCTCTACTTTGATACCTGTAAGTTTTACAGCACCTCTTGTAGCATCTTCTGAGAATGCTGGTAATGTAATTTCTAATACTCTATCACCTTTATCTGCTACAAGTACTGGTGTTACAGCTACTGAGCTTACTGTTTGACCAGCTGCATTAACAAGTTCTCCATCAAGACCTCTATCACCTTTTACAGTTACAGCTTCACCTGTGAAGATAACTTCTGATCTTCTTGGTAATTCGATTGTAATTGTTTGTGCTTCTGCAGCACCTGCTACTACTTCGTCGATTAGGATTTCGCCAAGCTCACCGTATCCATCGATAGAAATTTTACCTTTATCTCCTGCTGTAGCTTTTAAAGCTTTATCTGTTACAGCTTCACCTTTACCGATGATGTATTCACCAGAATTAACTACTGAATCATATCCATCTACTGTAAGTGTTGGAGCTTCACCTTTTACTGTACCTAAAACTGGAACAGAAAGTGTTGTAGCAGTTGTGAAAGCAGCTTTTTTGATAACAACTTTTAATTGTTTCTTATCTTCTGATACTGTAAATGCAAAATCATCTCCATCTGTATAAGCTGGGTATGCATCGAATTCGAAATCTTTAGATTTGATGAAGAATGTGCGGTTTACAGCATTTGCTTGTGGATCATTTGCAACATCAACAAGTTTGTCGATTGTGAACTCTAATGCAAGACCTGTTGCAGCATTAAGTACAGAATCCTTTACAATTGATACTGTTTTGTTGAATTTGTTTGTAGATGCAGCCATTGTTGTTACAGGAATAGCTGTAACGATCATAGCAGCAGCCATAACCATAGCTAACTTTTGACGTAATTTCATTATTAACGTCCCCCTTTTAATTTATTTAAATATATAACTTTCCATTTCATGTTAAATTATATAATCGTACATTTTTAAAGTCAATCATTAAATAAGTTTTGTAATTTATCTGTAATATTATTTAATATTAATCCATCTTATAAAGTCTGAGTTTTGAATCATAGAGTGCTACTTTCTTACCATTGGCATCTAGGAGATACCCATTTGCTTTTTCTTTAAGATCTTCTTTAATATCTTTCTGGATATCTTCCATCCATACATCTAATTTGCCTAAGTCATCCGCCTTAAGAAGATTCCATGCTGGCTTAGCAAAGCTTGGTAAACTTGTGTGAATCTCATACACAAGATCTCCGCTCTTCTCTACTAACTTGATATCTTTGATTCTTACAGAAGTAAAGTCGTAACTATTACTTGGGATACTTGGTAAGCTTGTGTACTTATCTTTCAACTCTGTCTGCATATCCTTCAGTTCTTTATCTGTAAAGTCCCCACTTTCTGCTTCTACAAATTCAAAGCTATATTTACCTTTAGATGTGATGTCGAATTCTGCCACTTCTATCTTTTCTTCTTTATCGTAGATAACCCCTTTGATAGGAATGCCTTTATGCTCTTTTCTGATTTCTAGAAGCATTTCTTCTACAAAGCCTTCTAGTTCACTTTCATCGATGCGGTAGAAATCTCTCTCATCTTTGCTACTGTCAAATTGAAGTGTAAAGTCTAATCCTTTTGCATCTCCTGTAATCCCAAAAGACCATGCCACACTATATTCATTCTCATACATATCACGAAGCATATTTCGGATTTCTCTTACATCTATCTTATCTTCGTCTGGCTTTGTAGTCGTTCCACCACCATTGCCACCTGTGATACCAAGTTCTTTTTCATACTTAGCTACTTTTTCGTTTGCTACTGATAATTGAAGATTCTTATTGGCAATCTCTTGCTTTAATCTTTGAATCTCTGCAGCATTACCTCCACCTACTGTCGATGTATCGATAGTTACCGTCTGATTCACTGATTGCCAGCCAACTTTTGCCCCTATAAGTTCTCCTGCATCACGAAGTGATACATATACTGAATCCCCGATAAAGAATGGCTCTAGATTTGGTTGTTTGTATTGTTCATCTACCTGTACCTTAATGTTGTTGTATCTCACTTGCACATTTTTTGTAAGTTGTGCAGCACCTAATGAGAGTGTGCTTGCTACTATTGTTCCAGCTACTACAAGAGCTACCATTTTTTTGTTACGTAATTTCATTGTGTGCCTCCTTTTATATAAGTTAAAGTTATTTTCATAAATTTAGTATATTTGATAGACGTTCAAATATCAATCTTTGTTCCCTAATTGTAATATGAGATTAATATTGACATAACAAAAAATGCCTTAGAGAAATAAATTCCTCTAAGGCATTTTTATAAATACTTTTATTTATCTTAATTAGTTTGTGAATGTAGCTGTTTTTGTTTCGTTATTCCACTCTACATCAACACCAAGAACTCTTGCAATTTCACCCATTGGAGCGAATGCACGGTCGTCTTTGATTGTCATTTTCTCTTGCATTGGTACTTTCACACCGTTTACAAGTACGATATTACTTCCGTTTGTTAATTGAACAACTTTTTCACCAATGAACATTGTTACTGTTCCTGTTGGTTGGTCAAATTTGATTTTATCTGCCGCTACACCGAATGCTTCTGATAAGTATCTTACTGGAATCATCATGTAGTTTTTCTCTGAGATGTATGCTGCTACGTCCATAGCCTTTTCTTCTTCATTATGCATGAATGATTTCTCACCAGCTTTGAATGCTGCTGTTCCACTTACAAGATCATTTCCATTGTCTTCTGTATTTTTTGTACCGATTACAACGAAGTCTTTTAATGTGATACCATCGATATGGTCATTATCTTTACCTGCTACATCTACGTACTCAGAACAGATTGCTGTACCGTAAAGTACTGCATCAAGTTTACCTTCTGGAACTGTTCTATCTACATCTACTTTGATATCTTTGATAGTGATTGTAGAAGGCTCATCTTTTTCTGATTCTTCTTTTACTGTAAGTACAAGCTTGTTGTTTTCTTCATCGATTTCTTGCTTGAATACAAGTCCACCTTTTACTTCTACTTTTGCAGCAGTAATATCAAGGTTGTACTTAGTACCAAGATCAAGAACGATTTGTTGACCTACTTCGAATTTACCAGCTTCTGCTTCTGTAATTACGATGTTAGAGTCTTTGTCGATTTGTCCAGCAAGACCTACTTTTACAGTCATGCCTTTAGCATCTACTGTGAAAGGTTTTGTAACTTTACCAGCTACATGCTCTTGCTTTTCTTCTAAATCTCTACCTTCAACTGTTAATTTGATTTCACCTTCTGTGTTTGCATCAGCGTGAACATTCACTTTTACTTTTACAGTATCAAGTGCATTATCATTTGTAGATGGCTTGATTACTAATTCACCATCTTCTGTGATTGTAAGACCTTCAGTTGCTACAAATTTAGCACCTTCGATATTTACATATAAGTTTCTTCCTGAAAGTGTATCGATAGAGTTTTCTTTGATTTCGATTTCTAATTCTTTTGTCGCTCTACCAGCTTCTAAAGCGAAGTCTTTTGTTGTTTTGATAGCGATACCACTTGCCATGATTTGACCTACTGTAATAGTCGTATCAGCAACTTTATCACCTTTTACTGTTACATCAACTGCACCTTCAGCACAGTCTTTTCTTGGGTCTTTTGGCTCTACTTTGATACCTGTAAGTTCTACAGAACCTCTTGTAGCACCTGCTTTGTGTGCTGGTAATGTAATTTCCATAGATCTTCCATCTTCAGCTACTACTGCTGTTGCATTACCTTCAAGTAATCCAGCAAGACCTCTGTCTCCTGTAGCTGTAACTTCTTGTGTATCAGCGAAGATTACATCTGATTTTCTTGGTAATTCAACTTTAATTACTTGCTCTTTTGAAGAACCAGCTACTACTTCTTGGATAACGATTGTTCCGATTTCGCCGTAACCTTCGATTGAAATTTTACCTTGGTCACCAGCTACTACTTTAAGTGCTTTGTCTGTTACAGACTCACCTGAACCGATGATGTACTCACCTGAGTTTACTAATGAATCATAACCATCTACAGCAAGTGTTGGCATTTCACCTTTTACTTGACCGAATACTGGGAATGATACTTTGTTGTTTGCTGTAATTGCTGCATCTGCATCAATTACAACCTTAGCTTGCTTACCATTTTTTAAGATAGTAACTTGTACACCTGGTGTATTTGCTGCTGTATATAAATCTGCATCAAATTCGAAATCTGTTACATTTACGAAGAATGTACGATCCGCTGCTGTTGCATTTGCATCGATTTTGTCGATTGCGAAGTCTAATGTAAGATTTGTTGTTGTATCAAGAACTGAGTCTTTTACGATTGAGATTGTTTTGTTGAAGCTATTTGTTGAAGCCGCCATTGTTGTTACTGGTACTGCTGTTACAAGCATAGCTGCTGCTAATACCATAGCTAATTTTTGTCTTAATTTCATTTTTGTTGCCTCCCTTAGGTTGTTTTCATGTTGTCCGACGCCATTACGTGTCATGTAATGTTTTGTAATACTTATTTAATATATTTGTGTGTATGTAAAAATAAGTTTTCACGTTTTGGCGTTTGTTGCTTACAGATAGGAGTATACCCTAAGAAACATTGTAATATCAATAGTATTTTGTGTTTTGTAATATTAGTGTAACTTAACCATTTTTAACCATTTCATATAAATTCTAGCTACTCCAAGGGCTTTAGTTGGTTTGCATAAAATGGTTTTGGATTATTTTTCCTGTATTTTATTTGACGTTTTGTAACATTTAGTTAATATTTTAATCTCTAGTTTATATAGTATTATTTTCCCATATATAATAAAAGACTAGCAACTGACAGTGCTTACGCATTTGTCTTTTGCTAGTCTTTTGGATGTATTTAATTCAGTGCAACTACTTGGTAGTCCTTCTGCAACTCATAGCGCAGATACTCTAGTAGCCTATTCATAAACGCTGCTGCTTCTGCCTGAGTCACTTTGCGTTGTGGTAGTAGATAGCCATTGGTCGTATCTACGAGGCCGATGCGACTTGCTGCGTAGACTGGTGACTTCGCCCAATCTGAGATGAGGTTATCATCTAGGAACGGTGTCACCATACCACTTGTAGCGATACCTAGTCTTTCAAGTCCTATGGCACGTACGTTCATAGCGAGCATTTCTTCTCTGGTGAGGTAAGTACCAGGATTCACACGACCATTGCCGATGAGCCCTGCATTGTATGCTGCTAGTGCATAAGGATAAAGTGGGTCATCTTTCTTGATATCGGTAAAGACAATGATCTCTACCTCATCTTTCTTGCTGCTTACTGTCTTCTTTTTCTCTACTTCTGGTAGTGGGAGCTTTAAGGCACGTACCAGCATTTCGATGTACTGCCCTCTGGTCACTACTTGGTTTGGTGACATCTTGGTAGGATCTCCAGTGAAGATTTGCAGTGCATACATCTTACGGATGTCACTTTCTGCCGGGTGACCTTTCATGTGGCTCAGCTCTACTGCACGTAGTTGCTCGATACTTGGTGTATCCGCAATGCCCACTGTCCCTATCTTTTCGTTATCATACAGACCTGGGTGTCCTACTTGGACATTGTACATCACTGTCCCATCTCCCCTTAGCACTTCTTTATAGTTACCACCAAAACTAATGGCCCATGGTTCATTGGCACCGTACTGAAGTTCTTTGTACGTGGTAAAGGTAGGCATTTCTTCTATAAAGTAGTTATTGGTTCCATCTTCGATGGTGATGGTACGCTTCTGAGTCTCTGTCTTTGCATACGCATGGTCATAGCCGTAGATTGGTCCACTCACTGAAACAGTAGCCTGAGCTCCGCCTCCTGCCGTCACGTTGTTGTATACTGCTGCGTAGGCGAGGTCGCCTCGGTAATAGGTCACTCCTGGTGTGTGGTCTTCTAACATACTCTTGGAGAATTCCGAATTACGGAAGTCTAGTTGGTAGGTCGTCCCACCGATGCTGATGAGCTCTGTCCACTTCTTAACTTCTGAAGTCTTAGTAGTTTGCCTTGCCACTGGGTCGTATACATACTGTGTATCTAGGGTAAGGGTACGGGTAAGTTTACTCTGTGTGCCTTTATCTTCAGCTTTCATGACATAGTTTTCTGTATAGGTGCCTACTGGCTTTGTCTTATCCACTACTTGTGGACGGAATTCCATAGTTCCTTCTACTGTCACAGGTTTTCCTGTAAGGTACACTGTTTCCTTATAAGGAAGCACCACTTTGGATGGCTTTTTCGCTTTTTCCTGTGCGAGTGCTGTGGTGGTAGGGAGTTTATACCCTGGGGTGATTCCTCCAAAGTAGCCCATCTCACCTTCATAAGCATACAGAGGTGTGGCAGCCATGAGTGCTGCCAATACCACAAGTATTCTTTTTCTCTTTTTCATAGCTTGCCTCCTCTATTGTACAAGGACGATGTAACTTGGCACTGTAATCAGTGCTACATCACCCTCACCTTCTGGCTCTACGTAGCTTCCTAACGACTTCTCCATCATGACGAGAAGCTGGTCACCTTTTTCCAGTGCTTGCCATGAGACGATCTTACCGTCTTTTACAACGACTGTATTTGCCTGTACTTCTAACTGCACTGCTTTTTCCTTACCTTTAGCCGTATCCCATCTATCTTTCTTTCTATTATAGATAGATACATCTCGAAGTTTGACGCCTCCCTTTGTATCGTATACATAGCCCTTGATAGCTTCTTTTGTATAAGGCATATCGATAATCGTTAGCGCTTTATCTCCGGATGCAATTACCGTGTACACTTCATTTTCCTTAGAGAATTCGCCATAAGTCAGGAAGTTCTCAAGACCATCTGTGCTGATACCCTCTGTGGTATAAAGCTTGGTATCGGGACCGATAGCAAAGCTTCGTGGACTTGGATGGAAGTACCAGTCTCCATCTTCTAGCATAGAGAAAGTCTCCACTTCAAAAGCATGGGATTCCTTAATCTCTCGCACACGTCCTCTAAAGACTTCTAGCGTGCCCATTGGTACATTGTCCAGTATACGACCTACTGCTAGCTTATTTTCCCCTGTGATGACTGGTTGAATGGTATCTCCTACCATTACTGCTGCCGGACCCACGAGACGGTTATCCCTCACAAGGATGGTGTCATCTGCTAGCATGATGCGTTCGCCTGATAATAGCTGAATCACCCCAGGCGATGCGTAGGTCACAAGGGTTGGTGGTAAAGTCGTCTGCTTATTACGCTGGAAGTTCAGCTTCACGGCTTGTTCCTTACCCATGTACTGCTCTGCTGCTACGTACACGTAATCCCCCGTGCCTCTAAGGGTTCTTGCTATGTAATCAAAGGATACTGGTGCCCCTAGATAGTATGCTCTCACTTCTCTTGGATTCACACTTACTTTTCGCATAGATTCATAAGGTGTCCACCCACTCTTCGCTAAGCTTTGGCTATTTTTAATGGCCAAAGTCTGCTGATAGTTATTGGCATCTAATAGCTCGCCACGATAAACGTTAGAGATGCCACGACTATCTGGATCTACCACGATTTCTTTGATACTTTCTTCAATGGCACCTTGGCCAAGTATCTTCTGACTTACGAGGAGTCGTACCCACTCCCCTTCTTTTAATTGCCCTAAAGAGTAGCCTCTGCCACCTTTAGAGATAGGTACATTGGCTGGGATGCGGTAATGGTAGAGCTTACCTTTCACATCTTCTAATA
>JBOGBZ010000051.1:0-4708 GCA_051656485.1 Cellulosilyticaceae bacterium | reverse complement strand
TTCTCCGAATAAAAGGGATAGGGAAATAAATTAAGTTGTCAAAAAAACTAGAAATCCCTGTCCTTTTGCCTGAGAGTTTGAGCTAAAAAATTAGCCTTGCCCCTTCGGCGCTTGCTTAATGCAAGTCTCTCCAGAGGTCCGTCGACTTTGCAGTCCCACTTGAAATCAAGTACCTGAGAGCGTTACTCCTTCGGTAGTCATAAAGACTTCTTCTACAAAGCGTCAACCGGTGTATTACTATATTATAGCAAAATACGCACTACTTCAAGAAAAAATTAAGATACTAGCACCAAAGGAGTATACAATGTATAATGAAGATAATGATTCTATACGAAGGAGAAAATATGTCGCTTAAAGAAAAAGTAAATCAGATAAAAGAACAAGTCATTCAGTTGTTCGATGAAAATAAGAAGATATTATTGATAGGCATAGGTGTTCTAGTCATCACAATGCTTACTTTATTAAATATACATCTTTTTCAAATGAGTTATTATACGATGAAGGATGATACAGAAAAGGTAATTACAATTCTCGAGAAGGATGTACAAAAGGAATTTAGACAGGATGACTGGTATTTTCAAAAGGGTATTAATTATCTAAGTAGCACATTAGAAAAAGAAGAAAGTAAGACGTTTTTAGAGAATAACTTTAAATATTTCAATACAGAAATTCAACAAAACATTATAAAAGCATACAATAACCAAGCACTTATATTTAAGCAGCAAGTAGATATTTTTACAGCGCTTACAGTAAGTGAGCATATAGATGAATATGCTAAATATATGAAGAGAGTACCTATAGAGGAAATAGAAAGAGGTCTTAAAATTTATCTCACAGAAGCTCCAAAGCTTACCCAGGATACAGTAGATAAAGTTTATAAGATTGTGAGTTTACAAAGAAATAAATTGCCTCTAAAAGTTTTTAAAATTAATGTTTATGAACTTATGAGTTTTCCACATAATGGAGATGTAAATGCAGCTTCATTAAAATTACTTGATTTTATAGAACCCGAAGCCATTCGTGGAAGCTTATTTGATGAGCTTAAGACAAAGCCAATAGAACTTGATTTGTTTGGCATGTGGGTTGATGTACTTTATAGAAAGAAGATTATCTCTACAACAGAATACGCAAGTTTTACAAGTAGCTATGGAAATATTAAACGTATGCAGGAACAGTATAAACAAGTATTGCTTCAAGAAGTTGATGTGCACAATATCAAGCAAATGATAGATGTACAGACAGAAGAAGTGGTCGGGAAGGTCGGAAAACTTACAAAAGAAATAGAAGTTATTGATGCACAAATTCAGCAGGATACAGAAGTGCTTAATAAGCTAATAAATTATAAAAATGTAGAACTCTATATACTGGATCAATATGAAAATGGGGATTATGAAGTGGCGATTCCAGAGAGAAGCTGGCTGTTTGGCACTTATAAGCCGGGGAACCAACGACTAAGACTTAAAATAACATCTACTAAAGTAGAGAATCAAGGTGTGAAAAGTTTTGATGTATACAATAAAGGTAAAAGTGAAGATGGTTTGCCTTATTATGTAGAGGTATCAGCGGAACAAAAGGCAGAGATTTCAGCACTAGGAAAGAAAATCAATGAAGCACGAGCAACTGTAGTAGAAAAACAAAAAATGATTGAGGTTCATACACAAGAAATAGAGCATATCCGTAAGACAAATAATTATGACCAAACCTTACTTGCTATTGAAGAGATAGATCATAAGAAAGCAAATCTAGAAATTGAGATTAAAAAAGAGAAATTACTCATTCAAAATCTTTTCCAGATAGGAGAACTTATTGTAGAGAATAAAAAGCAATAAGGTATAATGTGTAAAAAACAGGGGAATATAAAAGAGATTTCAATTTTAGAGGAGGTTATCTTATGCAAGCAACAGTTAATCAAGATGTCTGCATCGGATGTGGCTTATGTGCAGCTACATGCCCAGAAGTATTTAGTATGGGGGATGATGGTCTGGCAAAGGCTATAAATGATGATATTCCAGATGAGAATGAAAGTGTAGCAGAAGATGCAAGAGATGGTTGTCCAGTAGCGGCAATTGATATCGAATAGAACAAAAGGGAATGCTTTAGACCTATTGTAGGTTTATAGCATTCCCTTTTGCTTTATTTAGAAGGCTCTTCAAGTAATGCAAAGCCTACAACACCAGGACCGGTATGGATCCCCATTGAAGGTCCTACAGTTTGTAAAGAAATCTCAAGTAAATTTGGATGGTTTTCTAATTCTTTCATAAGGGCTAAGCCTTCTTCGTAAGCAGCACCTTGGAGTACCCAAAGGCGACAAGGAGATTGATCAAGATAAGAAAGAATAATAGTTTTTACTTTATTAATCGCTTGTTTTTTGCCACGTGCTTTAGCATAGCTGTAAAGTACACCTTCTTCATTATAAGAGATAATAGGTCGTAAGCTGAGGAGTTCACCGAGTGTTGCAGTTACTTTTCCTATACGACCACCTTTTTTTAAATACTCAAGGGTATCTAAAGCAATGTAGCCATGTGTTCTTGTGCGAACATCTTCTAATTCAGAGATGACTTCATCAAAAGAAAGACCTTTTGCAATAAGTTTACTAACTTCTAGTGCCATAACACCTTGAGGGTAGCCTAATGCTTTAGAATCAAAGATGTAATGAGGCACGTCTTTATCTTCCATCATAAGACGGGTAGCATTATGTGTACCGGAAAGATTAGAAGACACAGTTACAATGATAAAATGGGTATAACCTTCCGCTTTGAGTTCAGAAATGACATTTTCACAGTACTGAAAATCTGGTAGAGAAGTACTAGGTATTTCTTGCGCTAAACTCTCATATAATTCTTCAGCAGATATTTCGATTTTGTCTAGATATTCTTTGTTTTTATAAATGACACGGATTGGAAACATTGCGATATTAAACTTTTCTAATGAATCCTGCGTTAAATCACAACAGCTGTCGGTAATTAAAGCGATTTTTTCCAAGTTAAGCCTCCTTGTTATAAGCCTTGAGAGTTATGCATGAAGAAGCCATAACTATATTTTAAGTGCTTTTAGTATATTCAATGCATGTATAGAAAAAATGTCGAAATTAGACAAGTTAAATTCTAACATAGGAAACTAGTTTATGTCATCAAAAGCTTCTATTAAAAAGTAAACATGCATATATAACAGATAAGATAAAAAAATAAAAAAACTTTTGAGAAACTGTTGACACTATGAAGTTAGTTAGATATAATAATCATGTAATAGTAATTATTACTTGCAGAGATTTCAAAAAAATTATTATATAAATTAAAAAAAGTGGAGGGAATTGTTATGAAAAAATTTATTTGTACAGTATGTGGTTATGTTCATGAGGGAGATCAAGCACCAGAGCAATGTCCAGTATGTAAAGTAGGAGCTGATAAGTTCAAAGAGCAAGCTAATGAAGGTTTACAATGGGCTGATGAGCACGTAGTAGGCGTAGCTAAAGGTGTAGATGAAAGAATCATCGAAGGTTTAAGAGCTAACTTCGAAGGGGAATGTGCAGAAGTAGGTATGTACTTAGCAATGGCTAGAGTTGCACATAGAGAAGGCTTCCCAGAAATCGGTCTTTACTGGGAAAAAGCAGCTTATGAAGAAGCAGAGCATGCTGCTAAATTCGCTGAATTACTTGGTGAAGTATTAACAGATTCAACAAAGAAAAACTTAGAAATGCGTGTAGCTGCTGAAAATGGTGCTACAGCTGGTAAAAAAGAGCTTGCAACACTTGCTAAACAATTAGGTTTAGATGCTGTTCATGATACAGTACATGAAATGGCTAAAGACGAAGCTCGTCACGGTAAAGCATTCGAAGGTTTATTAAACAGATACTTCGGTAAATAAGAATAACAACAAAATAAAGGTGTTGGCAGTGGGTAAGTACCCAATGTCAGCGCCTTTTTATATTGGGACAAAAGTAGGGACAATTGTCACTAAATAAAAGGACAATCCTCTTGTGTACAAGGGATATAACCTCTTTATATAATTATTTTATCTCAAAAGATACGTGAAAAATAAAGCACAAAAGATAAAAATAAGCATATATAAGGAGGACGATTATGAAGTTAGTACGTAAAGTAAGAAAGGTTTTAGCAAGTATGATGGTGCTATCGATGGTACTTGGAGGGATCGTGATAACCAATCCTACGGAGGTATATGCTTTAGAAAAGACTAAGGGAACAACGAAGCGAAATGTCATGTATTATGGTGATTGGTCTGTATGGGGTGGTCAAGGAAACTTCTATCCTCAGGATATTCCAGCAGATCAGCTGACCCATCTTAACTTTGCTTTCTTAGATTTTGATGCACAAGGTAATCTGATATTTACCGACAAAGATGCAGCGACAGGAAATCCACTGGGGCAAGTAGGTGTAACATGGGGGGACGTCAACGCAGGTATTCTTCCAGCACTTGTAGAACTTCGTGCGAAGAATCCTAACCTTAAGATAGGTGTATCTATAGGTGGATGGTCGAAGTCAGGAGATTTCTCAGAAATAGCAGCCAATCCAATGACTCGAGCGAAGTTTGTAGCCAACGTGATGAAGTTCGTAGAGTATACAAATATGGACTTCGTAGATATCGACTGGGAGTATCCAGCAGATGTACGTCAACCAGACTTAGTAGATAATCGAAATGATGAAGGTACACCTCATGCAAGACCTGAAGATAAGGAGAATTATATCTTACT
>JBOGBZ010000050.1:0-19491 GCA_051656485.1 Cellulosilyticaceae bacterium | reverse complement strand
ACAGATCGAGATAATGCAAACGTTGGCAATAACTTTTCTTCAAAGCTTTTACGCATTGCCAGCGAGACAAATAAATGGCACAATCTTTCTATTATGCCAAAGCACCTTGCCAAACACCATGAATTAGGGGACCTTTATTATCATGACTTAGACAGCTACAACCTTACGACCAACTGTCTACATATTGATACGGGGATGGTTTTTGAACAAGGGTTTAACACCGGCTATGGTACCATCAAAAAACCAAAACGTATCGAGTCTGCTGCCGAGCTAAGCTGCATACTTCTTCAATCTTCTCAAAACGATATGTTTGGTGGCCAATCTCATGTCAACTTCGATAACGATATGGCACCTTATGTAGGCTATACCCGTACTGAAATTGAAACAGAATATGCACCTCTTACACAAGTGATGGACCCACAGGCCTTCCAAGCATTTATAGAAGAAAAACTCAAACTCCGTGTCCATCAAGCGATGCAAGGCATTGTGTACAACTTAAACACTATGCACTCTCGCGCGGGTTCACAAGTTCCCTTCAGCAGTCTCAACATCGGTGTCCCAACGACCAAAGACGCCGCGCTTGTCTGTGAAATCTTCTTATTAGAATATGAAAAAGGCTTAGGAAAAACCGAGCAGCCTATCTTCCCAAATATTATCTTCCGCGTCAAATCAGGGGTTAATAGAGAAAAAACAGATCCATACTACCACCTTTTTAAGCTTGCTTGCCGTGTGGCTTCTTCACGTATGAATCCAACCTTTATGAACTTAGATGCAGACTTTAATTTACATTACTATAACAAAGGTATCTTACCTGCAACCATGGGCTGCCGTACCTATGTGTGTGCAAACATCAATGGGTCTGAAGGACCAAACCGCCGTGGTAACAATGCACCGACTACCCTCAACCTACCACGTATCGGTATACTGGCTGAGCAAGACTTAGACCGCTTCTGGGTACTTCTGGATGAACGTCTCCACTGGGCAAAAGAATCCCTCCTTCATCGCTACGAGGTTTTAAAGCGCCTCAAAGTCAAAGACCTACCTTTTGTAGCTGGTCAAGGCTTGATGCTAGGCTCTGAAGGTCTCACACCCGATGATTCCATCGAACCTATCCTTAAAAATGGTACGTGGTCCATCGGCTTTATCGGTCTTGCAGAAACCCTTACAGCCCTTGTAGGTACACACCACGGTGAAAGCGATGAAGCCCGTGAACTTGGCTACTTAATCATAGGCCGTATACGTGATTTCTTAGATAAAACAACTGAGGATACACAGCTCAACTGGAGTTGCTATGCCACACCTGCTGAAGGCCTTAGTGGGAAATTCATCGCCCAAGACCTCGCCCGCTTTGGTAGCATTCCTGGGGTTACAGATAAAGACTACTACACCAATAGCTTCCATATACCTGTATCTTTCCCGATTTCTATCATTGATAAAATTCAAATCGAAGCAGACTTCCATAAGCTTTGTAATGCTGGCCATATCAGCTATATCGAAGTAGATGGGTACCCTGCACCAGAAACCATTGAAAAAATTATTACTTATGCTTATACCCAGTCAAACATCAGCTATATAGGCATTAACTTCCACCTGCGCTACTGTAAAGACTGTGGAGAAACCATCAATGATTCAGTAAAGGCTTGTCCATCTTGTGGCAGTATGTCTATCCAAGGCATTAGCCGCGTCACCGGCTATCTCAGCCTTGATGAACGCTTTGGTAGTGGCAAAGCAAGTGAACGTGATGACCGTCTCTGCCATGACGGCAAGCATCATCACACCTATTCTGTATGATGTCCACTTTACAAGTGGCAGGCTTTTTAGATCATTCCACCGTCAATGGCGAAGGCTTCCGCACCACCCTTTTTCTTTCTGGCTGTCGTCACGGCTGCCCAGGATGCCATAATCCTGAAACACAAGCCTTTGACTACGGTGAAGCCTTACCACTTGGTACGCTACTCAGTCGTATCAAGAAAAACCTGCCTCTTATAGACGGTGTCACCTTATCCGGTGGGGACCCTTTCGAGCAAGCAGATGCAGTGTATATCCTTCTTACTCAATTGAAGGCACTTCATCTTTCGGTATGGATCTATACTGGTTATACCTATGAAGCTCTCCTAAAAAACCCTTCCTTCGCGAAGCTACTTCCACTCATTGATGTCTTGGTAGATGGCCCCTATGTGGCTTCTATGCACACCGATACGCTTCGCTACATCGGTTCCTCTAACCAACGCATCCTTAAGCTTACAGGTGGAAAAATCACAGAGGTACTCCACTTCAAGTAAATACATAAAAAAAAAAATCTAGGCCATGTCGCCTAGATTTATTTTTTCCATTTAAATAAGATAATCCCTATGATAATAATACCAATACTTACAATCTTCATCCAACTAAAGCTGGCTTTTTCAGTTCCAAAGAGCCCAAAAACTTCAATAAGATAAGACCCGATCATCTGAGCAATCAATATAAGCATGGTCGCTTGTGCCGGACCTAGTTTGGTAATGGATACAATGACGGTATACACAATCCCTGCGCCTAATACCCCACCTAGTAAATACCATTTGTTCACTTGGCGTAGCCCTTCGAGACTTGCGTCTCTTACAAACATCAATACGATTAAACTGGTCACCAGCCCTACACCATGCACAATGGCATTGGTAAACCATGTCCCTGCTTTTTCTTGAACCCGTGTATTAAATACACCTTGTATACTCATTAAAAGACCCGATACAAGTGCAACAATTTGTCCCATAGTCGCCTCCTAAGCATAATCTACTCCGCTTAGTTTGGACATTTTTTTTCCTTTTATACTTTACAGCAAAGAAATCCCTACTTTTTCACAAGCTTCAATCATCTCATCTTGCCACAAAGATGCTTGCACTTCACCAATATGTGCTTTATGCAAGAAAAACATACAGATACGAGATTGGCCGATACCACCACCCACTGTATAAGGAAGCTGACCTTTTAGTAAAAGCTGGTGGAACACAAGTTCACTTCTTTCTTTGCATCCTGCTTTCTCAAGCTGTGCTAGCAATGCTTCTTCATCCACACGAATCCCCATAGATGAAAGTTCAAAGCCTTGCTCAAGGAGTGGATTCCAAAACATAATATCGCCGTTTAAAGCCCAGTCATCATAGTCAGGTGCACGGCCATCATGTCGTTCACCATTACTAAGCTTATCTCCAATCTTCATAATGAAGACTGCTTTCATTTCTTTACAGATGGCATTTTCTCTTTCTTTTCCCGTCATATGAGGATAACGCGCTAAAAGCTCCTCAGTGGTAATGAAAGTAATCTCATCTGGCAACCATTTCTCAAGAGTAGGATACTCGTGAATAATGTAATTCTCTGTCTTTAAAAAAGCATTATAAATCTTACGTACCGTCTCTTTTAAGTACGCTTCTGTACGCATTTCTTTTGTGATTACCTTTTCCCAGTCCCACTGATCCACATAGATTGAATGGAGATTATCCAGCTCTTCGTCACGACGAATAGCATTCATATCTGTATAAAGCCCTTCATCCACTTGGAATCCATAACGTGCCAGTGCCATACGCTTCCACTTAGCTAAGGAGTGTACAATCTCTACCACTGCACCCCCATCATCACTTACATCAAAAGCCACTGCACGTTCTGTTCCATTCAAATTATCATTAAGTCCTGTCTCTGGTTTGACAAAAAGCGGTGCCGATACACGTGTCAAATAAAGTTCATAAGCTAAAGCACTTTCAAAATAATCCTTAAGCTTTTTAATAGCTACTTCTGTTTCTCTAAGGTCTAGACAGGATGTATAGCCCTCTGGAATTGTAAGTTTCATATATTCACCCCCGGTTAGCAATAAAAAAATCATTTATTTAAGCATTATACTTAAATAAATGATTTTTTTCAATATAAATCTTGCAATTTACTCAAAAGGCAAAATTTTGTTCCAATCTAATTTTTCTATATTTCCATAGTGTGTTTCTAAATAATCCGAAAAAACTTCTTGGATACTTTCACTACGTTGTTGGATAAGCTGTGAAAGCTCCGTCTTTTTTCCTTGCTTTAAAAGCTCCAAAATGTGCTTGTAATGAGATTTATCATTTCTTAATTCTGGAATAGTATAGAATATATAATTCAAATATCTTTCTATTCTCACAAACATCTTTTCATAGATGGCATTAAGCTCCGCATTGTCTGCCATCTCACAAAGCAACAAGTAAAAAAGCCTGTTGTACCGACTAAAAACAAAAAAGTCTTCTGTTTGCTCCATCTTATAAACAAGGAGTTCCATCTTTTCTAGTCTTTCCTGTGGCGGTCTATGAATAAGCATCACACTGCCTACTTCTATAACCTTCCGTACTTCAAACAACGCTTTCATCTCTTGTAAACTAAGCTCTGTCACCAATGCCCCTTTGTTCCGTATACACTTGACAAGTTGCATCCCTTCTAGCTGAATCAAAGCTTCTCTTACTGGAATCAAGCTTACTTCGAATTGCTTTGCGATCTCATCTTGCTTAAGCTGTACTCCCCCCTTGAATTCACCACGCACAATGGCTTCTTTTAATGCCTCAGCTACCAAATCTGGCATATTTCGGTAAGTCCTAATTTTAGATAATGCAAATAATTCATCTCTCATAGCTTTATTATAGCAAATCTTACACAAAAAAACTAATATATTCCCCTTTTTTCTGCTATAATAAATAATGAAAGGAGTATGCAAATGCCTAAAATTATACCTGATATTGATGAGCGTATCGAAGCGAGTGCACTGGCGCTCTTTAACGCATACGACTATAACCAAGTGGATATGAAAATGATTGCCAAAAACTGTCATATTGCAGTGGGAACTTTATATAATTATTACCCTAACAAAAGACAGCTTTTCATCCATATCCTTCGTAAGACATGGCAAGCCACTGCCGCTGCCTTAGATGAAGTTTGTACAACTTATGATTCACCTGAAGAAAAACTGTCTCATGGTATCGAAGTTTTATATGATGATTCTGTACCGCGCCGTGGCATGGTTAAACATATTTATAAAATTTTATCTGGTCTTGAATCTGACGATGAGATGCTCGAACTTTTTGGTCTCCTTTTTTCAAGAGTCGTGAAACTTTTTGAACCTTTTGAAAAAAAAAGCTTCTCTTGTAATCATGAGATGATTGATGCCTATCTATCTAAGTCTCTCATTCTCATCATCCAAAAGACCATCATCGCTAACCCTACGGCTCGCGAAGACAATCTTCATTTTATACAAGATTTTTTCTACAATTCACTTCACGTGGATCTCACTTTAAAAAAGAATTACCTTAAGACTCATTAAAGATTGGGGATTTGCCACTGAATAGGCGTCTTCCCTTGTTCTTCTAAAAGTTCATTTACTTTTTTAAAATGGTCGCATCCTAGAAAACCTCGATAAGCTGAAAGGGGACTTGGGTGTACCGTAGATAATACGATATGCTTTGGATTTGTCAGAAGAGCTTGCTTCTTTTTCGCTGGGGTTCCCCATAGTAAAAAGATGATAGGCTCTTCTTTTTCATTAAGTAATGAAATGATGCGGTCTGTCAACGTCTCCCACCCTTGTTTTTGATGGGAGCCCGCCTTATGTGCCCTCACTGTTAAGATGGTATTAA
This sequence comes from Cellulosilyticaceae bacterium, assembly GCA_051656485.1. Taxonomy (GTDB): domain Bacteria; phylum Bacillota; class Clostridia; order Lachnospirales; family Cellulosilyticaceae; genus JBOFDK01. Next base: position 13,876 of record JBOGBZ010000050.1, on the reverse strand, counting down.
GAAGCAGTACCCCTTGCTCTGCCCAAGGCACTAAATACCCATTATTAGGTATACAGCACCCAAGACTCATTTCCAATTCTTTATACATATTTTGTAATGACGGTGGCGTCTTAATCCCCGGTCTTACGGAAAATGCCATACCATGTGCTTGCCCAGGTCCATGATAAGGGTCTTGGCCCAGTATCACTACCTTTGTATCTGCATAGCTAGTCGTGCACAGAGCGTTAAAGATATCCTCTTTAGGTGGATACACCGTATGCTCAGTGTATTCTTCTTTCAAAAATGCTCTTAATGCCCTATAATACGGCTTTTTAAATTCCTCTTCTAAGTACCCATCCCAGTCATTGCCTAATACTACCATTCATCTGCCTCTTTTCTTTAGTTTTTAAGTTTAAACCCCTCACCTACTACTTCATGAAGGTTCTGTACCGTCACAAAAGCACTTGGGTCTATTTGCTGTACATACTGCTTGATAAAAATAAATTGTCTTCGGTCTACCACCGTTGCAATCACTTGCTTTTTCTCTTTACTAAAAGCCCCACAAGCGTCATAAATGGTGGCACCGCGTTCTAACGTATATAAGATATAATTATTAAACAACTTGGTCTTCTCTTCACTGCTAGGAATGATGACCACATATTTTTCCACACTTAATCCTGATATAAAGAAGTCGATCATCATGGTAGTCAAGATAACCCCTAATGCAGCATAAAGCCCTTTCTCTATACCGAAAGTCCCTGTAGCAAGGACGACCACCACAAGGTCTGCTATCAGTAAACTCCACGCTATGGGTAGATGGGTAAACTTACTGATAATCTTCGCCACAATATCCGTTCCCCCTGAGGATGCATCTTGTCTGAAAATAAGTGCTTGCCCAAAGGAGATAAAGAGTGCACCAAAGATAAGTACTACCAATAAATCACTGCTTAAAGGTGAAACGGATGGCGTCATCCACTCAAACACCCGCATGCAACCCGCGATGGAAAGGCTGGAAATAATGCTTTTCACCCCAAAATGTGCACCTAACATCACAAATCCTATGATAAACATAATTACATCTAACCCCAGTACAATCATACTTATGGGTACTTGAGTCATAAAAGATTGAACGACAATGGCTAAACCACTAATCCCACCCGCCGCTAATTGTGTGGGTGCCCAAAAATAATAAATCCCTACAGCTACTGCTAATGACCCTAATACAATTTTCACATATTCCTTCCATTTATGCTCCATCTCAATCATCCCTTCTAATTATTGAATACCTTTATCTAAAGGCATACTTTGAATCAACGCTTCTTTTTGTTTTCTTGTCAGTTGTTTAATGGCATACTCTCTTTTTAAAGCCTCACTTTTAGTGGTGAAGCACTCTTTGTAAACTAAGATCACGGGGTACCTCATTTTTGTGTACTTTGCACCTTTACCCTCATTATGTACCTTCAAGCGCTTTTCTATGTCTATTGTATAACCTGTATAATAAGTTTCATCTTTACAAACTACTATGTACACATAATGCATCTTATGAACTCCTCACATATTTTTTTTGCTCCCACATACAATATAAAGTAAATGATATAAATAAAGGGGGAGTTTTATGAATTCCGGTCTTATTAAGCATGTGTTCCCTGGAAGCAATACACCTCAAGGGTTCTACTCATTTTTCTCACATATCTTACCACAAAACATCGCATCACACCTCTACATCATCAAAGGTGGCCCTGGCACAGGTAAATCTTCATTTATGAAGCGTCTAGGCACCTACGCTATCGCACAAGGCTACAATGTAGAATACCACCACTGTTCTTCTGACCCTCATTCTCTAGATGGTCTCGTCATTCCTGCACTTCAAGTTGCTTTTCTAGATGGCACCTCCCCGCATACAGTGGACCCTATCCATCCCGGCGCTGTGGATTCCATCTTGAATTTCGGCGAATTTTGGGATGAAGATAAGCTCATTCCTTCCAAGCAAGACATTATAGACTGTAGCAAAAAAATCAGCAACCTTTTCAAAAAAACGTATTTTTATCTCGCTGCTGCTAAATCCATTTATGACAGTTATGTCTTTTCCGAATCAGGATGTATCAATGCCTCTGCCAAAGTCACTATGGAAAATCAAATCTATGAAGAACTTTTTGGCAAACTCGCTCTTCAGTCTACCTTAGGTGCTGCTAGGCATCTTTTTAGTACCAGCATTAGTTGTGACGGTATCATCGACTACCTCCACACCATCATCGCTGATACCAAGAACGTGTATTTCATCAAAGAAACATGGGGCTGTAATTCAAAAACTTTAATGAATCGTCTTGCTGATTCGGCCATTCGTTTTGGTCTTGATATCGAATGTTTCCACTCACCGCTAGATCCAGAAAAAATCGAAGACATTCTCATTCCATCGCTTGATACAGTCATTACAGTTAGCAATAGTCTTCACAAACCAAAAGTTTTCCCAACCCATATTTACGATCTTACAACTGCCCTTGATAACGCAGCACTTCGAGGCATCGATATGGATCTTGAAAGAGATAAAAAACTTTTCAATGAACTCATTGACCGCGGTGTCAACTACCTCGCTCAGGAAAAGAAATTGCATGATGTCTTAGAAGAGTACTACATTAATGCCATTAACTTCGAGGGCATCGATGCCCTTTATGAAAAGCTCATTCAAACACTTTTTCCAGCCACTCAGTCTTAACACTTCTAAATAGAAGAGGGTATCCTAACGGATACCCTCTTCTATTAACTTCATACAATCCACAAGTGGCTGCTTTGCCACTGAGAAGTTAACATACCCTTCTTGACGTAGTAAATAAAAGCTTGGGTCATAAGGTATCATTTCTAGTACACTTTCTGTTCCATCTTTCTTTAAATACTTAATAGTCATCTCTGCTTCTCTTGGACTCATATTTTCTAAGTTTGCTTGTGCAAGAGGTGCATGAATCTGAAGATTCATCACTTGCTCCACAAATGTTTGTTGTTGTTCTGTTAAGGTTTCTTCTAAGACAACACTCACCGTCTTGCCTTGATACGTCATCTCAATTGCTTGTAATAGTTCTAATGGTGGCACTGGAATGCTTCCTGTAAGCCATTCAAAAACTTTAGGTTGCTGAAGTTTTTTGACGATTTGTGCATCACCTTCATATACGAGGCCTTCGTCACCAACCATAAAGTATACTCTATTATCTTGGTATTTGCCAAAGCGAAGTGTCCACTCATCATTAAGGGTAATGACTAACGTTGGTTCATCAAAGCCGTATTTTGCTTCATTGTTTGCTAGTCCACCTGCAAAGCTTTGCTTGGTAAGGGTAGCTACTTCTTCCACGTACGCCTTCACCTCTTCTGCCTTCACTTCATAGCCTTTAGCATTCTCTTGTTGGATGCGCCAGCTGTCACCTTCTTTTGCCACATCCAGCACACTTTCTTTAGCCGTACTTACCGCTACATGCTTCACGTCTTCCCACTTAGGTAACGTAACGGTCTGCTGAATCCATGTGCCTACCACACTTGTAAGACGCTGGATGCTTTCTGCCTGCACCATACCAAGCACTTCTTTTTCCGGATCCCATACATAATAACTCATCTTATCGGATGTATGCTTCCCGATCACAAGCTCCTGCTTTTCATCTGCAGCATTATATACCGTTACAAGACGGGCATATTCATTCATCCCATACTGACCTAAATCTTGCACGTTACGTATGGTTTGATTGGCAACAACTGCACCTAACTCCTCTGTGAGTTGTTGCATCACTTCTTGATCGTATGCTAACTCTGGGTAAGCTTCATTATGCCAAACACCTTGCTCTTTTTTATATTTAGATGTTTTGTCATCTCTTATTTCAATACGCGTAATGGCCGCCGCATCAAAAGCACTTAATGTGTATGCCTTATCCTCTATGACTTCTGTTGTCTGATAGACGTGCCACGCTTTGATACCCATTACGACACCTACAACAACTAGGATACTAAGTATAGGTACCAACACTTTTTTTCTCATTAGGTAGTCCTCCTACATAAACTTTTGTTTAACATTACTATCATATACAAAACCTCATTATTTTTCAATCTTTATCTTTCTTTAGGTTGTACATTTATAAAGAAATTTATTTGTAGTATTGCTTGTGGCACTTTCACATATATTGTAAAATAGAAGTAATTATTTTATCCAACTCACCAGGAGGTGAATCTTTATGATACCAGACACTTCTCATATACCGTGTGATTTATTAGCCAATTTTTTGACTCACAGCTACCTCAATGTCCTTGAAAAATACCTCTACTACATAAAACATTCTAATGACTCCGATGCTTTACAAGGCATTCTTCAGGCTACTGGCTCCTTTCTTTTTGTCTTTTCTAACAACCCGCATGCTTCCTCACTTCTAGACGCCCAAATCTTTACTTATTATGTGCCATCTACTTCATTTACCACTTCTAAACCTCAAAAAAAGCAAACCCTTGTGCATAGCCGCAAAGCCTACGCAAAAACTCTTCGTAAGTTACCTACTTCTCACTCTTATGATACCGCTAATAAAAAACTCATTCATCATTATTATGACACGCTTTTTTCACATTTTACCGCACCGCCGTCCTTACCACCGCTTTTCCGTGCTGACAATGCACAAACTTTTGTCTCCGAAGTCAAAAAACTTCGTTTTACCTTGCTTAAGACACCTCTTTAGCCTTCACCAAAAGAAAGGTGCAGATTTTTATCTGCACCTTTTCTTTAAGAGTTGTAGCATACGCTTGCACTCTTTCGTATCTTCTAAAAGCCCATCCATTTCCTTTGTCTTTAAGATCTCATTAACCTCTTCTTTAATACGGCTATCGATCCACTCAAGTTCCACCTGAATAAGCACCATCGTCATATAAAAAAGCACCTTTTCATCAGCCTCTAATACCTCATCATACTGATCCACAAGTTGTGTCGTCGCATCCTCAATGGTATAGCCATCCTCCATATAAGAATCCCACTCTTCTCGAATATCCTCCGCAAAATTAAAATTCAGAACTTCTTCTAATCGCATCATCCTGCGTTCCTCCATTCTTAGCTTTAATCTTTCTTATTTATTGTATATGTATTATTTTTTTTACTTAAATATGCAGTTTCCAAATGTTTTTCCCTTAAAACTATTGTTTTTTTTTTGTTTATCGCATACAATATAAAATAATACTTATTATTAATTAGGAGTGATTATATGATTTCTACAGCAGAGTGCTTACGCCAACACAATCTGAAAGTTACGCCGCAAAGGCTTGCTATTTTCCATATGCTTTCAAACACAACGTCTCACCCAAGTGCAGAGACGATTTATAATAGTCTACACGAGACACATCCTACGATGAGTCTTGCGACAGTTTACAAAACATTAGACGCCCTTGTGAAAGCATCTCTTGTTCAACAACTTAATGTAGGTGAAGATTCTTATCGTTACGATGCGACCACAACTTCACATCCACACATCATCTGCAGTTGTTGCCACAAGGTTTTCGATTTAGGATCTGACGCATTACCAAGCTACAAGGCGAAAGTAGAAGAACTTACAGGCTTTGACCTTTCACACGAGCAACTTTATTTTTATGGTACTTGCCCAGCATGCAAAAAGCAGCACTAATTTTAGTGCTGCTTTTTCGTGTCTTTATAAGTATTCTTTCACGAAGCATTCAATTCTTCCCAATGCTTCTTTGATTTGATCCACTGAGTACGCATACGAACAACGTATGAACCCTTCCCCTGACGCACCAAAAGCTGTACCTGGTACTACTGCTACTTTTTGTGCATAAAGAAGTTTCTCACAGAACTCTTCACTCTTAAGCCCTGTGGCGCTAATGCAAGGGAACACATAGAATGCACCTTTTGGTTCAAAGCAAGAAAGTCCCATCGCTCTGAAGCCTTCGATCATCACGCGACGTCTTTGGTCATACGCTTCACGCATAATACGTACGTCTTCATCCCCGTTTTTCATCGCTTCAATAGCTGCATACTGACTTGTGGTTGGTGCACACATGATCGCATACTGATGGACTTTAGTCATCATTTCAATAAGGGCTTTTGGCCCTAAAGCATAGCCTAATCGCCAACCTGTCATCGCATAGGCTTTTGAAAAACCACTTAATATCACTGTACGATCGTACATCCCTTCAATAGATGCGATCGATACATGGTCTTGTCCATATGTAAGTTCTGCGTAAATTTCATCAGATAAAACGATAATATCCTTATCTCTGAGCACCTTCGCAATAGCTTCTAAGTGTTCTCTTCCCATAATAGCGCCCGTAGGATTATTGGGGAATGGTAATACGAGTATTTTTGTCTTAGGTGTGATGGCTTTTTCTAACTCTTCTGGTGTTAATCTGAAGTCATCTTCTTCTCTGGTAGGAATAGGTACTGGTACCCCTCCTGCCAATGTGGTACATGGCTTATAGGATACAAAAGATGGCTCTGGGATAAGCACTTCATCTCCTGGCTCGAGAAGGGTTCTAAATACCAAGTCAATCCCTTCGCTTCCCCCTACTGTTACCAGACATTCCTTCACTGGGTCATAGCTAAGACCGAAGCGTCTGTCCATGTATTTACAAATTTCACGACGCAATTCCAGAAGTCCTGCATTAGCAGAGTAGATCGTCTTGCCTTGTTCGAGGGAGTAAATACCTTCTTCTCTTACATGCCAAGGTGTATCAAAGTCAGGTTCGCCAACTCCTAATGAAATCGCATCGCCGCCCATTTCATTAACCACATCAAAAAACTTACGAATGCCTGACGGTGGCATATGAAGTACTTTTTTTGCAATCATATCTTCTATTCTCATGGTGAAATTAACATCCTTTCATCTTTCTTAATCTCTTCAAAGATAACACCATGGTCTTTATAGCGTTTCAATACAAAGTGTGTACCCGTGCTTAAAACAGCATCTAATGGTGCTAACTTTTGCCCTACAAAAAGAGCTACTTCCTTCATTGTCTTCCCTTCGATAATAACAGTTAAATCAAAGCCGCCAGACATTAAGTACACCGCTTCTACTTCATCAAAACGATAAATACGAGAAGCAATCTTATCGAAACCCTCGCCTCTTTGTGGTGTTACCTTTACTTCAATAAGAGCCGTTACGATCTCTTTATTTTCTACCTTATCCCAATTGATGAGTGTCTGATACCCACAGATAATCTGCTCTTTTTCAAGTTTAGCAATCGTTGCCGCTACTTCTTCCTCGGTAGCCCCAATCATAACCGCCATATCTTTGGCTGTATAACGACTGTCTTTCTCCAGTAGTTCTAAAATTTTTGTTTCCATTGCCTATTCCTCCTCTATAAGTTGTAAATACATACTTTATTTTTTTCTTTCTTGGCCTGGTACATCGCCTTATCCGCACGGTTCACTACCTCATCAATCCCTGTCATATCACCCTGATAAGTAGCAACACCGATGCTCACTGTAAGTACTGTATGCTTTTGAGTATAAGCCTCCAATGAGTGATTTGCAATTTCTTCTCGTATTTTTTCTGCAATTCTGTAACTTTTTTCCTCTGTCTCACCGTAAAGAATGGCCACAAACTCTTCACCACCATATCTTCCAACGGTTCCTCCATGTGGCATATGCTTTTGCATACACTGTGCAACTTGCTTAAGTACCAAGTCGCCTACTGGGTGCCCATACGTATCATTAAACTGCTTAAAATGGTCAATATCCACAAAAAGAATCCCTATCTCTTTCTGCTCTTTACGTGCTTTAATGCGATGCTTTTTAAGTATTTCTTCTACTGCACGTCTAGATGCTACATGGGTGAGTGTATCTTTCATGGATTTTTCTTTTTCATTTTCTACCTGATTGATTTTGTCTAAGGTCAACGCTACATACTGTATCATCTCATCAATTTGCTTACTGGCCGAAACATCTAGTCTCATAGGCGTATTACACACTATCATCCCACATTCTTTTCCCTCACGAATAATGTTAAATAAATAGAGGTACTTTTCCTTGGTTCCTGGCAAGATATTTGCGATGATTTCATCTTCATTTTTCTGGATACTTATAGGTTCATGACTTAAAATGCAGTTTTTATATGCTCTATGATTTCGAATGTTCTGAAGCTGTACCTGTCCATAAAAAGGCTGATACCCTATATCTTGTTCATCCGACATCTTGTGTTTCTTAAGCTCTAAGTATGTATAACATCTCGCATCACTTTCTACATTGTTTTCTCCGTAGAGAATGATCCCTATCCCATCACTTTTAATCAACTTATGTATATAACCAATACTCTGACTGATGGCCCTTTCAATGCTTTCACTTTTATAGATAGCACAGCCTAACTCCCGTAATGTCATTGCTTGTTGTAAACGCGTCTCTAATGTTTCTTTCTGTTCTTTTAAGCACTGCATCTCCATTCTAAAGTCACTTTTTTCCTTGCTAATCGTATAAAAAACAAAGCTTATCCATACACCGATAATCATCAAAATCCATAATTTATGTGTGTATAAAACGTTTATACTTTGATAAATGTTTTCATAACTCACAAAGAGATTACCCCATATAAAAAGTATCAATACATAACTGATTAATGTGGCCCCATAATTCAACCATATAAATACCATAAGCACCATAAAGAAAATACCCTCAAATCCTTCACTATAGCCGCCATAGCACCAAGCAAGTATGGTAATCGTTAGACTATCTCCCATAATTTCTAAAATACTCAAGACTTTTAGAACCTTAGACGAATCCTCTGCCTTTTTAGATATATAGTAAATACAGCCATTCCAACTACTTATCCCTAATAGCGCCATTAATACGCGTTCAAAGATAACTACATCCTCATAGACATTGCCTAATGATAAAAAAATCATACAAATAAACAACCATTTTGCAACACAGTAACCGGTGCGTAAATACCTATTTTTTGTCTCTTCTAGCACTACATTCTCACCTCCATTTCATCTCATGAAAGTCTATAAAGCTTATTATAGCATACTTAAACTTGTTATTCACACAAAAGAGTACAAATGTTAAATAGTTTAAACATTTGTACTCTTTTGTGTTATTTGCTTTTTGGATTGGATACAAGGGCTGCCACAAACCCGAAAGTCAACGCTGCTGTAATCCCTGCTGCTGTCGCTTTCAAGCCTCCGGTCAAAATCCCTAGTGCACCTTCTCTTGCCACTTCTTCGATGGCACCTTTGGCAAGTGCATAGCCAAAGCCAATAATAGGTACTGTGGCACCTGCGCCTGCAAACTCAACGATAGGCTGATAAAGGCCGACTGCCGTAAGGGCTGCCCCAGCCACTAAAAAGACAACCATAATACGTGCAGTCATCAATTTGGTACGATCCATCAATATTTGACCAATCACACATAGTAAGCCTCCGACGATAAATGCTTTGATATACTCCATATCTATACCTCCTAACCACAGCAAATGCTCACTGCATGAGCAATCCCTGTAATACTTTCACCTTGTTGGGTAGAGCATAAACTCATAAGGGCACCTGTTGGCACGAGCAGTATTTTTTTCAGTTGTTTATGGGTCAGCTGTGGATACAAGTAACCACTAAATACAGAAGCACTACACCCACATCCACTTGCACCTGCATGGGTGTCTTGCGCTTTGTTGTCATAAATCATACACCCGCAGTCTTTTAAGACTCCACTTAAGTCTGTGCCTAATGCATTGGCGAGTTCTAAAGCTATGGCATGACCACACTCGCCTAAGTCGCCTGTAAAAATAGCATCATAGTCGCTAGGTTTTTGGCCTGTATCTTCTAAGTGAGCCAAAATCGTATCCACCGCTGCTGGCGCCATAGCCGCACCCATATTGAAGACGTCTTTTGTATCAAAGTCGACAATCTTACCTGTGGTAATGCTATCAATATAAGGCCCTGTGCCCGCTGCTGATAAAACCACATATCCACTTGCTGTCACTGTCCATTGCTGCGTTAAAGGTCTTTGACCACCATACTCTAGTGGGTATCTGAACTGCTTCTCAGCTGTACAGTTATGGCTACTAGCCCCTGCTATAACATGCTTTGCGAAGCCTCCACCAACAAGTAAGCTACCTACACTTAATGCCTCGCCCATAGTGGAGCAGGCTCCATAAAGTCCAAAGAACGGTATATCGAAGTCTTTGACACCTATGGTTGTGGCATTGATTTGATTTTGCAAATCCCCTGAGCATATATAGTTGATGTCAGAAGCATCCTTTCCTGACTTTTCTAAAAGCCCTTGGATGGTTTGCTTAATGAGCATGCCCTCTGCTTTTTCCCAAGTCTTTTCACCTAAAAGTTCATCTTGTAATACATGGTGAAAATGACTTCCTAAAGGCCCTTGGCCTTCTTTAGGCCCTACAGTACTGTAGGTGGCAATAATCTTAGGTTTCTTCTCAAACACAATGGTTTGTTTACCTACATGTGCCATTGTTTTTCCTCCTTATCTAAATCAAGTAATAAATCAAGCCCACCACAACGCTGGATAATGTCCCAAATACAATGACAGGACCTGCTACTGTAAAAATCTTAGCACCCATACCGAAGATGTAGCCTTCTTTTTTATATTCCATCGCTGCACTTACCATGGAGTTTGCAAAGCCTGTAATCGGAATGATACTCCCTGCACCTGCATAATTCCCAATCTTATCATACACATTAAATGCAGTAAGAAATGCACTTAAGAAGATAAGGGTAATAGTAGAGAGCGTGCCTGCATCAATGCTAGAAAACCCTAATGTGATATAAAAATTCGTAAAGGCTTCGCCTATGGTACAAATCGTTCCTCCTACCCAAAAAGCTTTGAAAGAATTCTTTAATACTTCGTTCTTAGGTGAGTACTTATCAATAGTGGACTGATAAGATTTTTTAAGTTGTTTAATTTCACCCATCCTCATTCACTCCTTTTATTTAAAAATAAATCCTGGATTAAACCAGTAATAGAAAGCACCTATAAGTTTCCCTACTGCAAAGCTTAGCATCATCAAATGCATGCCTTTCTTTAACTTGATGCGATTCTTTGCGATGGGGATGACGTTAAGTATTTCTGCTAATGCCACAGCTAAACATCCTATAAACATTCCTATAAATAAGCTAAACACCCCAATCATCACTTTAGGAATCGGCATTGTTAAATCAAATAAGCTCCACATACTTCCTGAGCTGCTGCCTAAAACTGCTGCCGTTCCTATAGCTAAATAATGAGTTCTTGTATCCGTCTTAGCCGTAAAGCGTGGAATAAGCCCTATGGCTGTAATAAATGCCAAAATAGCTGTGGCAATCACAATGCCACTACTCACACCAAAAAAGATGCTGACACCCACACCTAACCATCTGCTCATTGGGTTTGCCCCCTTTTCTCTTCAGTGAGGGTATCAATAATCGTATCATCTACCTGCTTCTCGTACGTATCAATCTCTACTTCAATAGGCGTTGGATCATCGGTCAGTTTCTTACTTCCTATATGATTAAAGAAGACGAGAATACCAAGTGGCATCCCGATGGAGTAGGGTACCGTAATCCACACCGGATTATCCGTCACTTCACCTGTGAAAATCTCATACAATGTGCTAAATGTCTCCCGTAGTGAAACGTCCGTTTGATATGCCATAATCGCTATAGCTGTCCCTGCAAAAACAACGAGACATACTAATGCCACCTTTACCCATTCCCATACAGGCTGCTGCTTTTCTTTGTGGCCATTATAATCCACCACACCATCCATCTCACCGACACTTTGTACAGTCACATCTGGATACTGCTCATGAATCTTTTGAATCACATCAATAATGCTTACTGCATAATGCTTGTGCTTACTTTCATAGGGCTGAAGTACACAGAGTCCTTCAATGGCTACCTGAAGCTTAGTGGGACCACTCACCCGTGCCACATCGCTTATAAGCACCTTAGGTTTCCCTTGTATTTTGCTGGTTTTATAAAGTCTGATATAAACTTCTTGCATTTTTTCACCTCATTGACTGAACCCCTATTTCATACAGCTTATTATGAGTAAAATTTGCCATAATATACGTCTGGTGCGGATAAAAAAAAGACCTTATAAGATTACTCTTATAAAGTCTTTGCGATATCTGTACGGTATTGCATACCTTCAAAATGTATTTTCTGAACTTCACCATACACCTCTTCTCTAGCTTCTTCTAAAGTTGGTGCAAGGCGTGTAAGTGCTAATACTCTTCCGCCGTCTGTGATGAAGTCTTCGCCTTTTCTTGCGGTACCACCGTGGAAAAGTGCTGTGTCTACATCTAATGCGTCTAACCCCTCAATGACATCACCTTTATGTGATGTTTCAGGATAACCTTTACTTGCTAGCACTACAGTCACACTCTTTTTCTCACTCCACTGAATATCTATATCCCCAAGTGTGCCATCGATACATGCATTCATAATCGCCACAAGGTCTGTCTCAAGCCTTGGTAGCACACTTTGGGTTTCAGGATCGCCAAAGCGTACATTAAACTCAAGTACCTTTGGTAAGCCGTCTTCTATCATAAGCCCAATAAATAAAATCCCTCTGAAATCCAAATTTTCCTCTTGGAATCCTTTGATAATCGGGCGAAGGACTGTTTCTTCTACAATGCTTGCTACGTCCTCATTCATAATAGGGTTTGGTGAAAAGCCTCCCATTCCCCCAGTATTGAGCCCTTTATCCTCATCAAAAATACGTTTATAATCTCTAGCCGTTTCCATTGGGACAATAGTCTTCCCATCTACAAAACAAAGTAATGATGCTTCTGTGCCTGTCAAGAATTCCTCAATGACTACACAGTCCCCAGCACCTTCAAATTTATCTGCAAAAATACACTCAATGCCTTCTCTTGCTTCTTCATAAGATGCACAGATTAGTACACCTTTTCCTGCTGCTAAGCCGTCTGCTTTAACGACTACCGGTAAAGTAAACTGATAAAGCGCTTCTTTGGCTTCTTCTATCTGCTCTTTCTTGAAAGACTGATACCTAGCAGTAGGTATGTGGTGTCGCATCAAAAAAGCTTTGGTAAAGTCTTTGCTGCCTTCAAACTGTGCAGCCTCTTGATTCGGTCCAAATATACGAAGTCCACGTTCCATAAAGACATCTACAATCCCCTGCACAAGTGGTACTTCTGGCCCTACAATTGTTAAATCAACTTGCTGTAATACTGCAAAATCCGCCAACGCCTCTAGCTTATCTACATTGATAGGTACTTGAATCAAGTCGCCGTAAGTCCCACCATTTCCTGGTGCCATGTAAAGGGTCGCATCTGGATGAAATCGTTTGATTGTCTGTGCAATGGCTGATTCACGTCCACCGTTTCCAACTACAAGTACTTTCATTACTTCCCCTCCTCTTCAAGCATCTTAATAGCTTCTACAAGAATACGATGCTCGACTTCTTCTAATACACGTTGCTGCAAAGACGCCGCTGTATCTGCTTCATGCACAGCTACTTTGCCTTGATGAATGATGGCACCTGTATCAATGCCACCATCTACATAATGAACGGTGGCACCACTTTCTGTCTCGCCATGAGCAATCACCGCTTCATGTACATGGATTCCGTAGTAGCCTTTCCCACCGTACTTAGGTAAAAGCGAAGGATGAATGTTAATCATCCTCCCTCTATAAGCCTCTACCATCATCTGTGGTACGATTTTCAAGTAGCCTGCTAATACCACCACATCTACCTGATGTTCAGCTAAAAGTGCCAATACTTTTTCATCATAGCCTGCTTCTTTAGGATTCACAAAGAAAGACGGGATGTGGTGTTTTCTCCCACGCTCTAAACCATAGGCCTCTTCTTTATTACTTATGATACATGCCACTTGACTTTGTATACTACCTTGTTCGCTGGCATCAATCACACTTTGAAGATTACTCCCAGATCCTGATACAAGGACGCCTAATCTTA
>JBOGBZ010000049.1:0-4974 GCA_051656485.1 Cellulosilyticaceae bacterium | reverse complement strand
CTATAATAAGTAATTTTATCTAAAATACACTCCGCTTGATTTTCATCTTCAATCTCAATACCTCTATCCTTCAGTAATTGAACTTGCTCACTAATCGTCAAAGCCGGCTTAATTTCATTTTTTCTCATATTTCCCTCACATATACAAAAAGACCCACCCTGGTTCGCTGACACAATAGTCTTAAGCGTGGTGAGTACTGTTAACATTACTTTATCATATATTTCTAACTGTGTCAATTCTTCATTACTTATGAATAACGGTAATGGTCAAGCAAAATTGTAACACCCATGGGTAGTTTTCTACCCTGTTCAAGTTCTTGCTGATGGCAAGCATCCCGCAATTGCTCTTTGCACATCGCTCATAGGAATTGAAGGCATAACTTCTGTTATCTGGGGGCCTTTCAAGGTATAACTATACTGCCTCGCCTGCCACTGAAGAATGGCTACATCAGGATCCTCATTGGCTTGTGGTATCATCCCAGCCTCAAGTTCTTCGTCAACTCACCTCTTATCGCTTCAGATAAACTCTCCTTACATAGAGCTAATATGTCTACATCACTATTAACGTGTAGACCTCCAAGTATAGCAGAACCATAGAGGTAAATACCAATTAGTTGATTTTCTAGTAGTCTTTCTAATACACTAGCTGCTTCTGTTGCTTCTTTTGGTATATTTATTAATTTTTCTTGAGGTGCCCTTATTCTAAGACGTTTCGTTTCTATCATCATCGCTATTTCCTCCTGTAACCTATTGTAGATTTCATCATGCTATACTTTCCCAATCTTGCATAGCTTGGCATATTCACCGTCATGCTCTAATAGTTCTTCATGTGTTCCCTGTTCTACGATACGCTTATCAGCTAGCACAAAGATACGGTCGGCATGCTTTATGGTAGAAAGGCGATGGGCAATAATGATAGATGTACGGTTAGCCATAAGCTTTTCTATAGATTGTTGGACAATTTCTTCACTTTCATAATCCAGAGCACTTGTTGCTTCATCTAGTATGAGAATCTCAGGGTTCCTTAAAAACAATCTCGCAATACTGATGCGTTGACGTTGTCCCCCCGAAAGCATAATTCCCTTTGTCCCTACCACACTATCATACCCCTTTTCAAGAGACATAATAAATTCATGAATATTGGCAAGCTGAGCTGCTTCTTCTATTTCTTTTGCTGTGGCATTTGGCTTACCGTAACAAATGTTATCTTTAATCGTTCCACTAAAGATATAAACTTCCTGTTGCACAATACCTATATGTTTTCTAAGACTTTGCAAGGAAATATCTCTCACATCTACACCATCAATAGTAAGTCTGCCTTCCGTTACATCATAAAATCTTGCCACAAGTGAACTAATGGTGGTTTTACCTATACCTGAGGCCCCTGCAAAAGCAACCGTTTGTCCCTTAGGAATAGTAAAGGATAGATTCTCCAACACCTTTTCTTCTGCACCTTGGTATTGAAAAGATACATTCTCAAAGGTAATAGCACCCGCTATCCCTTCCATATGTAGAGGTGTTTCTTTTTCTGCTACTGTAGGCTTGGTTTCAATCATATCCATAAATCGTATAAAACTTGCCTTGCCTTCCTCATAAAGTCTCATGAAATTTAATAACACATGAACAGGTCCTGCCATACTGCCTACGTAAAGTAAAAAGGTAATTAAAATAGGGACATCTATCTTTCCCTTATTTAAAAGGAGTGCTCCAAAGAATACTGCTAGCATTGTCAGGAGCTGTGGAAATGCTTCCACCACATCATAAAAACAAGCTTCAAGTCTATAAAATCTACATTTGCTTTGGGTATAACGATCATTCATTTTTGAAAAACGTAGAAGTTCTGTTTCTTCATTTCCATAAGCCTTCACTGTACGAATGCCTGAAAGGGTATCTTCTATGTGCTCATTCATTTGACTAAGATCCCTTCGATTGACCATCATACCTTTTTCCATTGCCTTGTCTGTTTTTAAGGCGATGTATACCAGTATTGGTAATGTTACAAAAACAATCAATGTCAATGGCACATTGATGCAAAATAAGATAATAAATGCCCCTACAAACTTTGTAATGGCCATTAAAATATCCTCAGGTCCATGGTGAAAGAGCTCCGTCATACCTGTTAAATCATTTGATAAAACAGTTATCAGCTTACCCACACTATTTTGAGCATGGAAATCAAAAGATAGGTTCTGATAATGTTCAAAAAGCTCCTCACGCATGGTTTGTTCCATTTTTGCTCCCATGGCATGCCCTAAATAAGCATAGGTTACATTACTTATGACACGAATCATTAAAAGTACCAAAAGCACGATACCCGCTCCTATGAGTTTTTCTGTGGTTTCTTCACCAGACTGCACTAATACTTCACTGGTGATGTAGCCTGATACAAGTGGAAACAGTAGGAATGCCAAGGAACTAAGACACACAAAAAACATATCAATGATAAATATTTTTCGGTGTGGTTTATAATAAGATAAAAATTTAGCTAGCCTTTGTTTTGTGAATGCTGTTTTCATTACTTCTCCCATCCATAAACATCTGTAATGGCTCTTTGTATTTCATAGAGCAATGGCTCACCTTCATTGGCATTTAACATGATTACTATGCCTTGCCCCTTATACTTATAAAGATTCATCAGAGCCACATACCCTTCATTCCAACCAGAATGTCCAAATCTTGTGTACTGATCTTCTCCTTTGATCCAGCATCCTAGTCCTGCTTTGCCGAGAACATCTTCAAATTCCACAGTCCCTTCTACCTGTGGTGTCGTCATTTGTTCCATAGTTTGTTTTTGTAACAGACCCTTTTCTCCTCGAAGGATTTTTTGTAGGTGTATACCGTATAGAGCTAATTCCATAGGATTTGACCACAAACCTGCTGCTGCCTTTTCTGGCATGATATGAAAGTCTCCTTTCACAAGCTCATTATGATACGTATGCCCAGCTGCAAAAGCTCTCTCTGGATCACCATAAGTACTTAGCCTCATACCTAAGGGTTCTAACACATACTTTTTCATGAGTGTTTCACTTTTCTCTTCTCCTCTATCCATAGCTATTTTTTGAGCTACTGTGAACCCTCCACCAGAATACCTAATGGTTCCATCCGACATGCTATCTTGTACGACTTTTGGGGAATTAGCAGGGCTCTCTCCTTTTAAAATCTCTAATACATCCGGAATAGACTCACCTTTCTCATACCCATCAAATCCACTCACCGACAGTCCACCTGTATGACTTAAGATCTGTCTTAATGTGACTTGGCAAGGCTGTCCTTCTAATGTTTCAATGGTTATCCCCTTTAAGTAGTGATGTATATCTTCATCTAAATCGACAAGTCCCTCTTCATATAGCTTTAGAATAAGCGTGGTAAACACCATCTTACTAATGGAACCCATTTGAAAGAGTGTCTCTGCTGTAATGGGTTGATTTTCATTATGCCTCTCATTTCCTATTGCATAGACACAATCAATTTGACCATCCTCTATCACCGCAAAACTCAAAGCTGGCACATGGTAGTGTTCTAGTTGTTCTATTAAGGTTCTGCCTTGATAGGCTATCCTATGATTTAAAATATGTTTTAACTTTTCATTCATAAATTTCTCCTTACTACATGTTATTCTATTTATTGACCCTATGTATAAAATCTATACTTTTAGCCGTCACTTGTACCCATGCAGGTCTAAAACCACTTTTGATAGCATTTCTAGCTGATTTTATGTTAGACCACGCACAACAATAAAAAGGTACCTTGCCCCTTTCCAATATTTCTATAGCCAGCCTACTTGTTAGACAAGAGGCAATCCCCTGCCTTCTATACTCTGGTAGGACATCTATACCTATCTGCCACATGGACTCACAGTCCGCAGAGCAGCCTGCCAGCCCAATAAGCTTCCCATTGTGAAATGCACCAATACCTAATACATCTAAATGCTTTCGCTTTTCACATAAGGCATTACCCCATTCAGGTAAATAATAATCTTTAAAGTCTTCTGCCTGCATCACTTTTATTTCATAGTCACAACTTAGTGGCTTGATAATCTCTACATCCGGTAAAAAGTACTCCGCCATAAAACAAATGCTTAGATTAAATGGTTTTAAAGCTTCCATTAATACATGTAAATAGGGTGTTTCAAAGCAGCTATGCACAGGATACTTATTGATATAGTCACTCACTATTTCACTTAATTCCGGTGAAACTGATGCTACAATATTGTTCCCATAAGACGTTAAATCACAGGTAAAAGGTAACTCTAAATAGTGCCTAGCTCCTGGATTTTTCTGCGAAATAACAACTTTATTCTTATCAACTTGAAAGTCTTCTCTGTAACAGTTACTATCTATGGCCGATTGCTGCATGGCTCTATTGAATAGTTCTTTATTAGTCATTCTCATTGTTTAAGCACTCCCCTTTCTTATGCATGCGATAAAAGTGGTAACATCATTTTGCTTTCATTAAACATATTCTCTTTATGACTATAGACAAAGAGTTGATCCTCGTTTTCTAACGCTTTAACTGTACATCCAACAGTCTCCTTAGGCATAAATCCCAAAGTAACAGTAGTTGTTTCTTGCTGGGCCACCGATTGTAAGATAAAGTCCCTATCTTTTGATGCATCACAGTAGATATCATAACATGTCATAACATTTTCTTCGTAAGATGCAATCACTACACATGCCAGTGCTTCTGAATAGTACACACAGTCTTTTATAAATGATCCACAATAAAACATCAGTAGCCCAAAATTGTGTAGCATAGGTCTCTCAGAAAATGGATTCCCCTTGTTATAATAGTTTTCAAGAAGCTTTACATCGTCTTCTTGATCCATATTTAACTTGATAAATCCTGTAGGTTTCACATTGATTGGCTTACTATATCCATATTCTGTTGCCTTTTCAAACCCAAACTTAGGATAAAAATCTAATACCGTATCGTTAGCATATAAATAAATACCATCACATTTGTCTTGCCACTCGTC
>JBOGBZ010000048.1:0-8066 GCA_051656485.1 Cellulosilyticaceae bacterium | reverse complement strand
TCGTTTTGGCACGTACGTCTATTCGTCCCATCTTATCATCTAGTAGTTCAGGGGTAAGTTCTGTATCATCATTAATAATAATCTCTTTTATAGGCTCATGTGTCTTCTTTAAAACTGCATTTAAAAATGCTATAAGGATTGGTTCATCTCCTTCTTCTCCAAAAAGTTTCTTAAATATAAAATCATTGGTAGGTCTTAATCTCTGCATACTATGTTCTCCTTAGTGTCATTCATTCTAGCTAAAGTATTTACTATCTCTCTCCGTTTAAAACAACTCACCCTTAAAAGCTTTTTGCATCATTGCATTGAAGTTATTCGCTCGCTCTACTAAGCTCTGCTCCATTTCAATACTGTTAAAGCGTTGTATTCCTAAACATCATTACATTACTCCTTTTATCCTATATACAGCCAATCATCTAGCTATTTTTCTAACCGTTTATTTAGTTTTATTATAGCAACTTTTACAACATACTTCTATAAAAATACCCTATATCATTCCCTAATCAAACAAAAAAACTACTACGCTCAGCTTACCTGCATCTCAAGGCGAAGTCTATCAGCGATTAATGCAATAAACTCTGAATTTGTAGACTTGCCTTTACCGTTATTCACGGTATACTCAAATAACTTGTCGATGGTATCCATCTTATCACAAGGCTTTGAGCTTTATTATATAATTTTCTGACACTTGCTTTGATGATTTTTGCCATAAAATTGCTGGTCTTCTCTGCTGTAACTTGTCTTTTGTATAGGTCATTTTCAATTTGATGGACTAAAGTATTATGAGACCAAGGAATTTGTGCAAGTGTCACTTGCACAAATTCAAACTCTGAATAGGATTTGGCAAATTATCTCAGCAAAAACCCCCGTTAGTTTATTTTCCTGCTTGAGGCAATAAACTAACGGGGGTTTATTTATGCTAACTATCTATCAGCTCACTTGCATCTCAAGGCGAAGTCTATCAGCGATCAAAGCGATGAACTCTGAATTAGTAGGCTTGCCTTTACCGTTATTCACGGTATACCCAAATAACTTGTCGATGGTGTCCATCTTACCACGTGACCATGCAACTTCAATGGCGTGGCGGATTGCACGCTCGACACGGCTTGGTGTAGTATTGTAGTTTTTAGCGATTGATGGATAAAGTTGTTTGGTAATGGAATTAAGGATATCCATATCTGTAATCGCCATAATGATCGCATCACGTAGGTATTGGTACCCTTTGATATGTGCTGGGATACCTATTTCATGGATAACACTTGTAACCTCTGTTTCAAGGCTGTGCTGAGTCACTGGTTGCTTAGGACGTACGCTTCCCATTGTTCCTGCTGTACCTAGTATAGCTGCACTTGCACTAATACTTCCTTGGCTTCTTGGTGATTGGTCTTTGCTACCATGCATCACTTGAAGTTGACGAATACGGGTGATAAGTGTCTCCATATCGAATGGTTTCACGATATAGTATTCCGCACCTAATGCCAATGCACGTTCTGTGATTTTATCTTGTCCTACTGCTGAAAGCATTACCACTAATGGTTTCTTAGCAAGGCTCATGGTATTCATTTTTTCTAATACCCCAATCCCATCAAGATAAGGCATAATAACGTCAAGAATAAGAACATCTGGACATAATTCTTCCACCAATTTACATGCTTCTGTACCGTTTCCTGCAACACCTAGTACTTCCATGTCATTTTGTTTGTTTAAAAATTCTTGTAAGATTTCACTGAAATCTTTATTATCATCGGCTAATACAATCTTTATTGTTTGACTTAGCAATACCGTTCCCCCCTGGCTCGTTCTTGTATTCTTGCTTTTCTAAAACCCTAAGATGATTATACCGAATTCAAAGTTTTTAATCAATACCATTTTTTGTAAAATGTCATTTTTTTTACACTTTCTTCTATTTCAACTCATTATTAAGCATATTTTCAATAAATATGCCATAACCTTTTGTAGGGTCTTGCACAAAAACATGGGTAATTGCACCGATTAACTTACCATCTTGCAAAATCGGACTTCCACTCATACCTTGCACAATGCCACTGGTGAGCTTTAAAAGCTTCGGATCAGTGATTTTGATGACCATTCCTTTGGTTGGCTCACTTGTATATTTTGTAACTTTTTGAATTTCAATTGCATATTCTTCTACAGCATCTCCTGTTAAATGAAGTAAAATGCTAGCATCACCTTCATGGACTTCATGCTGAAAGGCGATCGGCATTTTCTCACCTTCTAAATACGCTTTGCCTTTTTCGTTTAATGTGCCATAAATCCCTAAGTGAGTATTGGCACTTACTTCTCCTAGTATATTTTTCTTACCGCCTTCAATGGTGCCACTTAATTGACCTGGTGTACCTATCATCCCTTTAGTAATGGATGTAAGCTGGGTCTTGGTAATACTTGCTTCCTTAATGGGAATGAGTTTTTTGATTTCACTTTCTGTAATGCCATGGCCTAGTGCCCCAAAAGTATTATCTTCTGGATCTACATAGGTTACTGTTCCGATGCCTTGGGTCCCATCTTTCACCCACACACCCAGTTTATAAGTGTTTTCATTGGCTGAATACACTGGTGATACTTCTACCTCTAAATTTTCATCTTTACGCTCAATGGAAAGATGAATCTTTTCCTTACCATTTTCCTCGATTAGTGCTTTGAAATGCTCTTTTGAATCTAGCGGTGTATCATTTAACGCATGAATGATATCACCTTTTTTAACCATGTCTTTGCATGGATTGCACGTTCCTTCTACTGTCTCTACTTCACTTGTACCCAGTACATAAACCCCGTCTGAGACTAGCCGTACGCCGATAACTTCTCCAGAAGGGATCACTTCTTTTCCCGGTAGTACTTCCACACTGACTGTCTTAAGGGGCACTATGCCCATTAGCGAAACCGTCATTTCATCATAGCCTACTTGATCAGACTTTACATACAAAGGCTCTGAGAAAGGCACATTGAAATCAACGGTGTTTTCCTTGCCTGCTACCACCTTAATTTCATTTGGCACTATATAATAACCAATAAGTAGCGGACTACTTATGATCATGATGATACTTATTACGATTAGATACTTGAATGTCTTTTTTATTTGTCTCATCTAGCCACATCCTGTCTGTACTCTTTTGGTGTCATACTTTTAAATTTTCCTTTTTAGAATACAATTATTCAGATGAATGGCCTACTAACCGGAGGTATAATTTACAAAAAGCAAGCATCCATTACTGAATGCTTGCTTTATAGTCTTGTGTGCGTGCTTTAATTTCTTTTGCACTTTGTAATGTATTTTCTGTGAGTATACCGCCCATTAGACGACAGAGTTCTTGATGAATGCCCTCGTCTTCTAATTTCGTTAAGTGGGTGGTCGTTTGATTATCATGTGTATGCTTCTCTATGAGGTAATTGGTATCGCCCATGGCTGCAATTTGTGGTAAATGGGTAATACAAATAACTTGTCGTCCCCTTGAGATCATCCCTAGCTTCTCTGCTACCCTTTGTGCTGCTAAGCCACTAATACCTGTATCAATCTCATCAAAAATGACAGTCTCGATGGTATCACCTAATACAACGACGGTTTTAATCGCTAGCATTACACGCGAAATCTCCCCACCTGAAGCAATCTTACACAGTGGATGCATATCCTCACCTAAGTTGGTACGAATGAGGAATTCTACATCATCCCCTCCACGCTTACCCAATTCTTGAAGGGGTGTCACTGCAATTTTAAAGGTTGCATGAGGCATTTGGAGGTCTTTTAGGTGTTTATCAATCTGTGCTTCTACATGAGCTGCAATTGCTTGACGCTTTTCTGTTAACGTCATAGCAAGCTCATGTAATGCTTCTTGTAAATGAGCACACTCTTTTTCTAGTCTTTCTTTTTTCTCACTACTGTTATCTAACGCCTCTAAGTCGTCTTCACAAGTGGCTTTATACGCCAAAATCTCTTTGATGCTGCTGCCATACTTTTGTTTGAGACGATAAATCATATCCATACGTTTTTGAACTTCTTCCAAAAGCTCTGGTGAATACTCTATGCCATCTACGTATTTACGCACGTTATAAGACACATCTTGTAATTCTGCTTCAATAGACATCAGTTGCCCATGTAAGCTTTCAAGCTGTGGACTAATGGTACATAAATCGTGAAGAGCACGAGTCGCTCTACCCACTAACTCGCTAGCTCCCATGCCACCTTTTTCACCATTTTCCAAGTAATCATAGGCCCGCTGACATGACTGGAGAATCTTTTCAGCGTGGGAAAGCACTTCATACTGCTCCTTGAGGCTTTCTTCTTCACCTACTTTTAAATGACAGCTCTCGATTTCATTCACTTGGAATAGAAGCATATCTTTTAATTGCAGTTTCTTACGATCGTCATTACCTTGTCTTAGGAGTTCTTCCCTTAGTCGTCGCCACTCTTGGTATTTACTTTGATACTCAGCTTTAAGGGCATCAAATCCTTCATCACCAAAGCTATCTAGCATATGCACATGCTTAGAGACGTCTAAAAGGGACTGTGGCTCATGCTGCCCATGTACATCGATGAGTAAGGCTGCTAAGTCACGTACGACTTGCCTTGTACAGGTGACGCCATTGACCTTATACACCGTTCTTCCTGATTGATAAAGCGTACGTTCCATCACAATGATGCTTGCTTCATAGGGAAAGCCATTTTCCTCTATGTATGCTATGCCTATTCCCTTGTGATCTGCAAAGGTTAAACTCACATAGGCACATTGTTGTCCTTTTCGTATCATCTGCTTAGATGTCCTATTCCCTATAGCAAATTGGATGGAATCGATGAGCATGGATTTACCTGCCCCAGTCTCACCACTAAAAATATTGAGTTGCTCATGGAGGTTCAAGGTTACTTCATCAATGAGCCCCATGTTTCTGACATGTAGACACGTTAGCATCTTGCACCCCCTCTCCTATGAATTCAATACTTCTTGGAATTTTTCAATGACTTCGCCCATCATGGCTACATCACGAATGGCACAAAAGATGGTATCATCTCCAGCTAGTGTACCGACTATTTCTTCATGCTTGAATGCGTCGATAGCTGAAGCTACCGCATTGCCCATTCCATTAAGTGTATGAATAATGAGTAGGTTATTGGCTACATCCATCGATACAAATCCTGCTTTGAATACACGAATCACTTTTTCAGATACTTGGTTCTCAAAGTTTGCAAGTGCCACGTATTTTTGACCTTTGTTTTTGCTTGCTACTTTTGTAAGCTTGAGCTCACGAATGTCTCTTGATACAGTAGCTTGGGTTACTTTAAAACCTGACGCTTCTAATGCTTCTGCCAACTCTTCTTGGGTTTCAATTTCGTTTTTTGTAATTAAACTTAAGATTTTCGACTGTCTTTGTTCTTTCATTCCCATGATCATTATCGCCTTTCCACGATTTTTTTTCTTAAAATTTCAAAAAAGTGTAGATCTGAAAGCTTAATAAGCTTCGTCGTATACGGTGCTTTTTCGATTTCTATTTGATGTGCTGGTGTGACATATATTTTAGTTTGTCCATCTACGCCTAGTTCTAATTGTGTTCCGCTAAAATTATGTGTTTTGATGTGTACTTTATCTACATCTGCCAGTACCATCGTCCGTGAATAGATGGTATGTGGGCAAATAGGTGTTATAAGTATAGTCTTGGCTTTTGGACTTACGATAGGCCCTCCTGCTGAGAGGTTATAGCCTGTGGACCCAGTAGGGGTCGCTATGACGACGCCATCTGCTGGATAAATATCAACGAAAGCATCATTCACTAATACTTCAAATTCTGTAATGCGTGAGCAGCTTCCTCTTGTGACACTAATATCATTAAGGGCAAAAAAGCGCTGGACTTCGCCAGAAGGTTCGATGACCTTTACCCCTAGCATCATACGTTCTTCGATATGATAATCATCTTTCAATAACTTTTCTAGAAGTTCTTCCATCACACTTGTTTCTACATCTGCTAAAAACCCTAGTCGCCCAAGGTTAATGCCGATGATTGGCACATCATAAACACATGCTTTTTGGGCGATGCCTAAGATGGTACCATCGCCACCAATGGCAATGATGGCTTCACAGTATTTATAAAGTTCTTCTTCCTCTACTTTTATACAAGGACTTTGGAGGGATGTAGCAATGTGCTCTGCTACATACACCTCAAAAGACTTTTCTAAAAGCCAGGCCACTACTTGCTCAGTAATGACTAGTTCATTATCTTTTAACAAATTAGGTATAATACCTATTTTTTTCACATTCATCACCTACTTATAAAGTTTCATGGGATGCTTGCACTACTTGTTTGACCATCTTTTCCTGATCAAGCGTCGTTTCTTCTCCAGTTCTTTTTTGAAGGTAGATAAGGTATTCGATATTGCCTTCTGGTCCTTTAATAGGTGAAAAATCAAGGCCTGCTACATGAAACCCTATACTTGTAGCATACTCCCAAACGTTATGGATAACTTGTTGGTGTACCTTAGGGTCTCTAACAACCCCATGCTTTTCTACTTGTTCGCGACCAGCTTCGAATTGTGGCTTGATAAGTGCCACAACTTCCCCCTCTTCTGCTTTTAGCAAATCATAAACTGATTGAAGAATCTTTGTCAGTGAAATGAAAGAAACGTCAATTGAGCTAAACATCACCTCTTCTGGTACTTGCTCATGTGTCACATAACGCATATTTGTCTTTTCCATACATACCACACGTTCGTCTTGGCGAAGTGCCCATGCAAGTTGTCCATACCCTACATCAATGGCATACACTTTAACCGCACCATTTTGAAGCATACAGTCTGTAAAGCCACCTGTAGATGCACCAACGTCCATACATACTTTGCCTTCTAATGTCAGTGGGAAAACTTCCATCGCTTTCTCAAGTTTATACCCACCGCGGCTTACGTACTTCATTTTTTGACGTACTTCGATGGATGCCGTTACTGGAATTTTAAGACCTGGTTTATCTTCTTTTTGTCCATCTACGTATACAACGCCTGCCATAATGTATGCTTTGGCACGTTCTCTAGACTCTGCAAGGCGTCTCTCTGCGATTAATATATCAAGTCTTTCTTTTGCTACTTTTTCTGCCATGTTTTAACTCTCTTTCTGTATATATGCTAAAATTTGCTCCCCTAATTGCTCTGGAGACATCTGTTGCTCTTCTAATAAGCGTGGTACGGCGCCGTGATGAATGATGCCATTCTCATAAGCGAAGTTCACCACTTCTGCGGATTTACCCGCACACTTTAAATGCTTGGCTACTAAGGCACCAAAGCCACTGGCTGCAATGTGATCTTCCATCGTAAAGATCACCTCATACTGATCTCCTAGTGCTTCTAAGCCTTCTCCGTCTACTGGTGTGATACATGGTGCTTCTACCACTGTCACGTCCATACCTTTCTCTAGTAAATACGTGCGTACATCTAGTGCCCATTCTACTGCTTTCCCTGTAGCTAACACGGCTACCTTCGTACCTTCTTCAAGTACGTGTAGGTCTACATTTGTATAATCAATCTGGTACTTCGCATCGATTTGTGTTGTCCCTCTAGGGTAACGGATGGCTACTGGTCCTGTACATGTCAAGGCATACTTTAAGGCATCTTCCATTTCTTCTAGCATTTTCACAGATAAGAAAGTGATGTTTGGAATGTGACTTAAGTAGGCAATGTCATAAATCCCTTGGTGTGTACTGCCATCTTCTCCGACTAACCCTGCACGGTCAATACAGAAAATCACTGGTAAGTGCTGAAGTGCCACATCATGAAGGACTTGGTCATAGGCACGTTGTAAGAAGGATGAGTACACTGCCACCACCGGACGGTAGCCTTTCACTGCGAGTCCCGCGGCAAAGGTCACTGCATGCTGTTCTGCAATGCCTACATCAAAGAAACGGTCTGGATACGTCTTTTCGAATGGCACAAGTCCCGTTCCATCAGACATAGCTGCTGTAATGGCTACCAATTCTTTATGGTCTGCACCTAGTTTTACCATAGCATCGCCAAAAGCTCCGGAAAAGTTCTTGCCACCTAATTTACTTTGTACCCCTTCCTTCATATCGAAAGGTCCTAC
>JBOGBZ010000047.1:0-3917 GCA_051656485.1 Cellulosilyticaceae bacterium | reverse complement strand
TTAAAGTATTGGATAATGAAATGGACAGAGGAACCTTTAGAGAAGAGAAGGTTAAAGGATTCATAGAAGATGAAATCAAGTGGATTCAAGATGAACATCAATATGAAGTAAAGCGCATTCTAAGAGCTATTAACGATGGCTCAGAGGAGTTAGGTATTATTCAGGCACCGATGCTTATCGTAGCAAAGACAGAAGAAACAGCGGTAGAAGCGTACTATGCAGCATCTACATGGGAGAAGCAGTATGCTTTCCAGACAATGGGTGGTTACGGTGTAGAAGCCACACGATTAGGAACCTATGTGTTTACTGGACGAAAAGGCGTGAGTATCACAGTGCCAAACATACCAGGGGCAGAAAATCTCATTCAAAAGTATTATTTAGCAGACTTTTTCACTTTTGATCAGTATGGACTACAACAGTATGTAACGAAACAACAATTTTATGGCACAATGGCAAGGATGATAGGAGCTAAACGTGATGCAGACCCAATACTTGCACTTCAAAACAGAGGGATTCAGTTAGTCATGCCACAGAACGTATATCAGACTATGCGTATGGATGAAACCCTTTATGTGGTGATGCAAAGCTATGAAAAGATGTATTACAAACCAATTAGTTCAATTGTGATTCAAAATAATAATAAGGTGTCAAATATTATGGCGTTCCAACCAGCCTATAGACCATATATACAGGCAGCGGTGCAACTTAAGGTAGTGGATACCGCAAGTGGACGCATCTTACCAACAGAGGCATTAACGACAGAGAAATTACTGAAGATGCTTGTGAAAATCATGCCGAATTAAGGGGGGCACTATGAAGCATAAAAGAAAAATAGCATGGGGATTGGCAGTAGCTTTGATGCTCACCAGTTTCCCAGTACAGACACTGGCAAATCTACAAGGTGGTGTGCCGGAGATATGGGTGTATAAAAAATTGACCCATGATAAAAACCAAACTGCAGATACGATTCAACCCTCAATAGGACTCAGCTGGAAACCAGCGGCAGTATTAGAGAATACTGGTGATGGTCATGGTAAAGAAGAGGCAGAATTTTATCGTATTCAGCTAACGAACCAAGAAAATAACACAATGATACAAACACATGTAGATGTGGATAAGTTAGGCAGTGAATTAGCCATTAAACTGGATCAAACAACTCAATTTTATGATAGCAATATGAAGATGGTGAATACCAAGATAGAAAGTGGAACAAGATACGAGGCTACGGTTATAGCAGGTCATTATCACACCATTCCAGGGACAGTTGACAGACCACCAGTAGAAGTACCTGTATTATCTTCCACAAAACCTGCACCAGTACGGTTCTTGACAGACTTCAATACACGTGTAGAGACAGCAGATAAAGGATTAAAAGTAAGTTTTGAATATGTACCAGGTGTGAAATATCATCTTTACTATGTAAGAGATGAAAATGGGGATTATAAAATTAAATCAGATTTCTTAAAAGCGGAGGCAGGACTTAGTCCAATTATTTTAACGCCTGCCGAGGTAGCAGCACTACCGAGAAAAGATGGAAGAGCGGAGTATACGATAGAAGGGCTAGACCCAAGAGGAAAGTACAGTTTGTTTGTAGAGCCTGTTAAAGAAGGCATAATAGAAAATTATGATATCAATGAATATGGAAAGCTTGATGAGCCACAAGGGCCAAAAGTTATATCAGGAATGACAGCTATCTCACTTCGTATTGAGATTATGAATGCTGACTCACTGAAGCTTGTATGGGGAGTCGTACCGGCTTCAGACCTCATAAAAGTAGTGGCAGAAGGAAGACCTAAAGGTAGCGAAAAGTTTGTTAAGATAGCAGAAAAAAATAGAATTCCAGGCGTTGTAGATGACCTGACGAATATAGTAGTGGAACGACCAGAAGTTGAGATGGAGTACCGCATTGCATTTTACTTTACTGGTAAGCCACAACCTATATACAGTAATATAGCAGTCTACGTACCTACATTTGATGTGGTGCCACCATACAGTCCTAAAATTCCAGAACTTTATACGCCGACAGAACCAAGTAAAGAGGATAAGGTAAACTATTTCGTGACAGATGATGAAATAGCAGGGGATAAACAAATTGGATGGGCAAGTCCACAACTTATGGAAAGAACTTTTCACGCAAACCTTAAAGAACAACCGTATATACAAGTTGTATGGGATGCACCGATGAAAATAAATACTGAAGGTAAAAAACAAGTTGATTATAGTTTGGTATACGACATATGGATGGGTGAAGATTTTGATGAAGTGAGCAAGCCGGAGTATGAAGGGATTGTGTTAGAAAATCAATTTATACTAGAAGGTGATACAGAACACCTTATCACACAACATAAGAAGCCATCAGAAGTAATCGGTATGAGATGGAAGCTTACAACAGATGAGAAAGGTGAGCCTATCAAGAAAAATAAGACTTACTATATAAAGATAGTCGCTAAAAAGCAAGTGCCAGGAACATCTGTAAGCTATGTTAATTCTCAGCCAGTAGTTGTGGGGGTGACCATTGATAAAGATGGCAATATTACCAAACCATCCGTTATAGGGAAACCACCCTTACAAATCAAGAAAGATTCCATTACGACACAGTCGATGACAGTTGAGTGGGCTACATTATGGGCAGAAATCATCGCTAATAATCCAACTAATTTTACTGGAGATGAGAAACTTTTAGCAGAAAGTGGTGGAAGTCGTGTCTATATCACAGGTAAAAATGGAGATAAGACACCTATTCGTTTTAAACCACAAGAGGGCATTGATGCAGTAGACCTTTATGGCAAGACAAAAGAGGACATCTTAGGACTCATTGCAGGTATGCCAATGCAAGATTATTATAATAGATTTCTTAATTTAGATAGCAGTGTTAAGTATGAAGTAGCAGTAGAGGCATATGATAGCATCTATAACCGACTTAATGGAAAGACGTTAGAAGGATGGATGAAAGATATAGCAAGTGATGATTTGATATCTGGACTCATATGGGAGAAGTTTGAGCCAGTAGAAGGTGCAGAAATCGAATCAAGGGGATATAATAAATGGCTTGAGCATAAAGTGAAGCATACCACCAATGATGGAGCTGAACTTAAGCCAAACACCCGATATATTATCATG
This sequence comes from Cellulosilyticaceae bacterium, assembly GCA_051656485.1. Lineage (GTDB taxonomy): Bacteria > Bacillota > Clostridia > Lachnospirales > Cellulosilyticaceae > JBOFDK01. Next base: position 797 of record JBOGBZ010000047.1, on the reverse strand, counting down.
CTGAGAGCCTATAGAGAAGTAGATGGAGAAGCATTACCACAAAGTTTCCCAAGCTACGTTATAGGGTCGACACTTACAGACTTTCCGACTATTGAACCAAAGCCTACGGCACCTGTTGTAGACGTTATTGAAGACCCTGATAAGTACTATTCATTAGATGTAGAATGGGAACCATATAACAGTGATTTCAGCTATGAAATACGCTATAGTACAGGTGATGATCCAGAGAAAGCCAAGGTATGGGAATTTACGATTGTTGATTCTGCAGATAAGGCAGACTCTACTAAAAATATGTACTATTTCGTAGAGGGAAGACCAGCACGGGTGACAATTAGAGGACTATTCCCCGAGACATACTATAATGTGTGGGTGAGAGCCAAGCAGAAAAAGGGAAGCTTGGTATCAGAATGGAGTACACCAGACACAGGACAGACAGGGAAATTAACAGCACCTGATGTACCACGTGGTCTAGGTCCAGCATCCAAACAAAGCCTTAAAGACTTAGGGCTTGAATACGACCCAGTGGGTTCTGACTACATTACCATTGAGTGGATGAAAAATCCTGATGACTTAGGTGTGCAGACAGAAGGTACTATGAAGAAGTTCTATACCTATGACATTATGTTTGCAGATAATGTAGCGTTTGAAGATAGTACAGTGGTGACGGTGACAGATGCACTTGGAAGTAAAGACAGTGTAGATTTTCTGGCTAAAGTCATCGCAAAGCACAATAAGTTGCTACCGAATCGACCTTATTACTTTAAAGTGCGAGCGAGAGTCACCATATCAGATAGTGA
>JBOGBZ010000046.1:0-2948 GCA_051656485.1 Cellulosilyticaceae bacterium | reverse complement strand
GTATGGCTTTCGAGAAGTTTAAAACATTCCCTGGCAAAGCTCTTACCTTTGTTGCTGATGGCTACAGCGCCTATCCTCTTGCCAGACAACAGTTTGAACTTAGAGAAGATAAGCTTTTCGATTTAATACAAGTGATTGGTCTTACCAATGAAGATGCAGTATCTACTGAATACCGTTGGTTCAAACAGGTTGTTGAAAGGTTAAACCGTACTTTCAAAGCCTCCTATCGTGTTTCTTGTGGTTATGGAAGTGAAGATGGTGCCTACTATGGCGTATCTCTTTGGGTTGCTTACTACAACTTTTTAAGACCTCATCAATCCCTTAATTGGAAGGTACTCAATGATGTTCCTGAGCTTACATCGGCCGATAATATGCCTGCTAAATGGCAACTCCTTATCTGGCTTGGTCAACAAACTATTCTAAAGCAACAACTTCAAGATGCCTCATAAATAATCTACTTTAGATTCATAGCTTGAGGTCGTACCTAGCCACCCGCTAGGGCTTGCTCTTGACTGACTTTAAAACGATGCTATAATCACCAATCTCGACGGCATCAACCAAACAATCTACTTTGAGTTCTTTTGCCGTCGGTCCTCCTCTTTTTGTATCGTTTTAGAGACTGTCCAGAGTGGCGTACCTTTTAAAAACGCCCATGATCAGGGTTATTTATTATGTCTAAAAATAGCTTTTGACTCTGAAGAATACCTACTTTGAAGTAGTTTAGTATTTCTAACTTTCAACTTTCGTTTTTCATAGGATCCTTTACACTACCAATGCATTCATTAAAGTCATTAGCATTTGGTCTACGCCATAGACTTCTTCAGTTTCGAAGATTTCTTCAAGTGTTTTTATGTTCTCCTCTAAATGCTCCACATCCTTAGAATACATATGGCTTATCTCCACCATATCTGCCTCTGTAAATTGCCCTGTTTCTATCCATCTTACCACCGCAAGCTCCTTAATCATTAGGGTACTCATAATGGCTATCTTTATCTTCGAAGACACCTCATAGTCAAAAACAGACTTCATAAAGTATCTAAACACAAAATACACAAGTATATTTTTGAACTTATACATGTTGTCTTTATAATACGCATTAAACGCCTTATGCTTCTCTGTATAAAAGGCTTCATCCTCTTCACTTTGCCAAAACTTTTGTAACACCTTATCTAACCCTAATGGATCACTGGTATTTATATGCTCTAAATCCTTGTATGTCTTAAAATACGCATGTACTTGATTATATTTAATGGCTTCATTTCCTTTATATTCATCTAAATTATGGATCAATTCCTCTATAAAACCACTTTCCGCATACTGTTCTGTAATATGCTTTATTTCATCCAGCTGGTCGAAATCGATGTTATCTTGAACTTCTTCAACAAAGCAAAGTACTACTGCTGCCCTCACTTCTAAAGGTAGATGTGCCATTTCTAAAATATCAATAATGACCTTTCTACAAAGGAAGAATGCTTCTAGTACATCTTCATCTATACGATCATCCGTATCGCCTGCTTCATCATTCTCGCTTACTTCAAATGCTGTTGTCTTATCAGTTCCTAATATGATTCTCGCAGCCTCTGGGCAAGATAATGATATACCCATTTCTCTTAAGTCAAAAAACTCTTCCATGTATCTTGGATACTGTCTACAGGTATAGCAAAGATTGTCTGCTCCAAGCTCCGTGTAGATATCACAAAGCTTATTTTCATTTAAAAAAGGACAATCATCACCGTTTAACACAAAAACATTGTCCCCATCCTCATCTTCCACAATCTTACTTCTTAATGTCTCACCAAACGCAGTATCTACATTTTGATAACACTTGTAAGTCTCCTCGTCAATGACGATTCCCCATCCTGCACAGCACGTATCTTCACACGCTGCTGCTATACATTTAAAATCCTTAAAATAACTTGGTACGCTTATCTTCATCTCTCGTCTCACACTCTCTTTATCAATTATTATTTCATTTTAATAGGTATTGGTGATAACATCAAGTATGATGCCTTAATCCTTATACACCTTAAAATAAAAAACCCATGAATTTCTGACTAAATTGTCAGAAGCTCATGAGCCATCACAATCATTATATTTAATACTCCTCTAGAGGTATTAATTCTATAATACCCTTACTAAATAGAATATTAATGTCAAAACATTTCATTACATTTAATCCAAGCACACCTAATGCAAAGCTAGCTTCTGGAAAGGTGTGTGCATATACTTCTACATTTTCAAGTATATGTCCTCCAATATTTACTTTATCTAAAATAACGCTATCTACAAACTCTACCCCGCTCGCCGTAATAATCTTTGCTTTATCAGGATTCTCAAACTCATATCCTAATACATATAGAATATCTTTCGAAATAACGGTAGTTGATGCTCCTGTATCAAATGTAATAAGCATGTTTTCAAAACGCTGAGTACGCCTACTCCATAAGTTGATATTAAGGGTTATGAGATTTCCAGATGTATTAAACTTTATTTCACTCATAGTACAACATTTACTCCTTCTGGTATTTCCCCTGCAAACCTAATAGAAAACATAGTATCTGAATTTTTACATTCATGCATCTTTCTAAATACTTCTTCTCTACTCTTACTGTGACAAATAACCTCTCCTTGTACAAGGTCACCATTTTCTGCTACTTCACAGTTAATTAAGAATACCCAGTTCCCATTATATTGTCTATTAATTTGTTCTATTGTTTGGATCATTTTATCACATCCTTACTTATTTTCTTTGTTAATACACATTATATCCTATTTACCTTAAGTTATAAACATCTCTTTACCTATTAGCTACATCATACAAATTAAATCTTACTAAGTCTAGTATTCCCTTGTCTGTACTCTGAAATTCAAAGTGGGTATACGTATCATCTTCCATCAAGAACACATAGTCCATTCGCATATCTTTCATATCTAGTATAACTTGTTCG
>JBOGBZ010000045.1:0-8099 GCA_051656485.1 Cellulosilyticaceae bacterium | reverse complement strand
TCCCCTGTACTTTTTCTCAAGGCCTAGTAGCACTTTCTGTAATGTACTTTTCCCTGCACCTGATGGCCCCAAGAGTCCGAAGCACTCTGTCTTCTCTACTTGAAAGCTTATCCCTTTTAAGGTATCTTCCTTCATCCCTTTATAGCAAAACCTTAAATCCTCTACTTGTATCATCCTATATCCCCATTTCTATAACTTTCACTTCTGAAATGCCCTAATCCTTCATTCATTTTTAATTTAATTATATGCTTTTTTATAGCCGTTTCAATAGCTACGACTTATTAAAAAGCATTCCTTAACATTTGTTCATTTTTAACTTTTAAGATGAGTTGCTTTTAAAAAGCAAAAAAATAAACACAGTTTACAGGCTGTGTTTATTCTTCCTATCTTCGTATTATTGTTTCTTGAATACATAGTATCCTGGCATGATACCAATCTCTTGATACTGACCAAACTTCCACTCTACAAACATATAGGTCTCACCCTCTAGTTCTTGTATCACACACTTTGAAACAATGCCAAAATTTTTGTAGACGAGGGCACCTTTGATCCAATACACGTATTTCCCATCAGCTGCTACTGTATCCCCTATTCTCTTTTCTACAAAATTGCCATCCTCTTTGATCGTAAGTTCTTTCACATACAAGTCATTACTCCATGCACGACCTTCCGGTGCGAAGTGTTCCATCTCCTCTACAAAGTCTACGGCTTTCCATGTACCTTGCATCGTCTCATCATCTACAAAAGGCAGATTCGTATTATCTACTTTCCCTTTCGCTTCTACTGTCTCTAGATGCTTTCCTTGCTCCAGTACATAGAGATACGGTACTTCTAACCGCTTGTACGTATAGTCACCACTTTTCCATTCATAGAAGAGATAGTTTTTGCCGTCTATTTTTTTAATCGTATATGCACTATTTGTCTGATTTTCTTTACTAATGATATGTCCTTTAGTCCACTTCATAGAAGTTAAAAATTCTAGATTCTCACCTTCTTCTTGTACTGCCATCGAGAGATCACCATTGGCTTTAAAGTCCATATAGGTTAAGAAATCAAGCTCACCTTCCCACTGTTTTTCACCTGCTATGAAGTCACTTTCTTCTTTTACCAAGTCTACGACTGTCCATGGTCCCAGAACTTCTTTGTCATTTTTAAAGGTGTAACTGATATCATCTACTCTTTTCATATGATTGGCACTCAATGTCGATATGCTTAGAATAGCTGTAATCACTGCTACGATAAGCAGTAGTTTTTTATTTATTTTTTTAATTGGCTTTTTCATCATTTCATTTCCTCCTACTGTTTGCCTTTGAAGTCTTTGGCTTTCTTCCCAAATCTTTTCAAATACTACAGTAGGGCTTTTGTCTACCATGCTTTGATGAAGCACTTCTCGTACACTTTCTCCCCTATCTCGTTCATCGCTCATTCGGCAACACGCTCCCTTCCATACAATTGAATGATTTTAGACTTCTTATACCTTAACCGTCTTAACCCTGTATGCAATCTGGATTTACAAGTTCCTACTGGAATCTCCAAAATCTCTGCGATCTCTTCTAATGTCATTTCTAGATAGTAATGCATATACAATACTTGTTTGATTTTATCCCCTAGTCCATCGATTGCACGTAGTAGTTCCTTATTAGTCTCAGCTACGACTACGTCATCTTCCACATGATGCTCCGATTGCACTTCTATCATTTCCTCTAATGGCATATAGCTTTTCTGCTTTTTCATCATCGTCCTTGTCACATTAAGCATCATTTTATAAAGCCACGTCTTGATCGGTCGCTTCGCATCATATGTATGGTAATACACGATTGCTCTAATAAATACTTCTTGTGTCACATCATCTGCTAACTCTGGGGAATGGGTTAGAAATAATGCAGATTGGTAGATGTAATCTTTATACGTATCAAATATTTTTTCTGCTTCTTCTTTTGAAATGGCGCCATTCAATTCCCTCACTCCTTTCGCTTACACTTTATATACCTTCGAAACCCTAAAATAGTTCATTTATTTTTTATCTTTTTATTATTTTCTTATAAATAACAAAAACTCGCAAGTTATTTAGCTGATTGAATCATCCTAACTCACGAGTTTTCTATGCTTTATGTATTATGCTTGAACTTTAAACTTACTTACAAGCTGTGATAAGTTTTCTGCTTGAGCAGCCAGTTCTTCACTTATGGCAGCACTTTCTTCTGATGTCGATGCATTGGTCTCTACAACAATAGAAATGTGCTCGATGCCTTTTGTTAACTCTTCAATAGCAACACTTTGTGCACTATTTTCCTCTAAGTTAAATGATGCTTTCTCTACGATTTCTTCGATAATCGTTTTGATGCCTCTTAACTCCTCTGAGGTTTGGTCTACAACCGCTCTTCCCTCTTCTACCGTTAAGTTACTTTCTCCTATCAGCTGGGCGATATCTTTTACCGTTTGTGAACTCTTATTGGCAAGGTCTCGAATCTCATTGGCTACTACTGCAAAGCCTCTTCCCGCTTCACCTGCTCTTGCTGATTCGATAGATGCATTAAGTGCTAGCAAGTTCGTCTGTGTTGCAATGCTATCGATGACTTGTATGATCTGACCAATCTGCTGACTTGATTCCTCGATCTTCTTCATCGCCACAACCATTTCTGCCATAGATGCTGTGCCTTCTTCTGTCTTTTCCATAGCCTTATGACAAATCTCATTGCTTTTCTTAATGTTTTCCGTGCTGTGTTGGACACCCTCTGCTACACTCTCAAGGGTTGCTACGAACTCTTGTACAATACTCGCCTGCTCTGTGGCACCTTGTGCTAAGCTTTGTGCACCACCAGCTACCTCACTTGAACCACTGGCTACTTGCTGGCTCGCTTCTTCAATCCCCATTAAAGTCTCTCTCAATGCATCAATAAATGTATTAAGAGATGCTTTAATGACACTGAAATCTCCGATGTAATCTTTGTCTATCTTAATCGTTAGATCACCATCACCAAGCTTTTCCATATTCTCACTGATGTCATCAATATATGTAGTCACAGTCTCTATCGTATGTGCTACAGCTTCTCCTAGTACTTGTACTTCATCACCTGTCTGTGCAATGTCCACAGGTGTTTTTAAGTCTCCCTCTGCCAGCTTTTCCATACGGCTTACTAAGCCTTCTATCGGTTCTGTCACTTGTCTTGCAAATTTACGTGCTGCTTGATTTCCTACGAAAAGCAAGATAATCCCTACTGCAATATCTATAAATAATGCAATATAAAGTATATTTAAGAACTCCATGCTGTCTGCAGCTATGATTAAGCTCCAACCTCTCGTTTTAGCAATAGGCGCATAGCTTGCTACACGTGCCTTCCCACCGTATTTATACATACCAAAGCCACTTTCACCAGTCATTGCCTCATACTCCACATCTGCAATAGCTCGAAGACGTCTATCCTTTTTGGCTTCTTCCTGTGTGTTGTATGCTTCTGCTACTAGTGCTTGGTCATTGTAGAGCACAGTCGTTCCTTCTTGATTGATAACATATGCATTTCCAGATTCCGCTACATTTGTAGCCTCTACAATTTCGTAAATATAATCATATCCAATGAGCACATAGACAACCCCTACTACACTTCCATTGTCTCCATGTACCGGCACTGAATAGATAAAGCTTATCTCCCCTGTATCTTTTCTTACAAGTGGGTCCGTTAAATAACTTTCCCCCGACATCGCCGCTTGGAAATAATCTCTATCCGCTACACTTCTTTGTGTCGTAATATTAATACCTGAACTATTCGCATAGTATAAATCTCCACCAAATAAATCTCTATATGTTTCTTGTTTGTCTACTAAATATGCTTTCCTCTCACTATCATAAGTTGCCTGATCTCTAAGGAGCGGTTCAGTCGCTATCTCTTGAAGCAATAATTCGATCGCCTCAAAACGCTTTGCAACAGAGTCTGCTGCCTGTGCTGCAACCTCTGTCAATGTATCCTCCAATGTCATCGTCGTCGCAAAATAGCTTCCCACTGCTAGTAAGGTAACAAGCGTAATGACTGTGATGAGAATTAATCCCTGTATTCTACTTGTTAATTTCGCTCCCAGTCCTCTTGCTTCATTCTTTTTCATCTTAAACTGCCATTTCTTCATTCTTTCCTCCTGTGTCGTATACGTAAGTTTGCCATGTGTCCTTTGTATACTTCGACATCTTTTGAAGTTATATTACTTTTTTTGTAAACTTTAGCATATTTTTTTACCTTCTTTAACTAAAAAACACGTAAGTCATATGCGTTCATAACTTACGTGTTTTTTACATTACTACTTATCCTTCTTCATAATCAGATTATAGTTAGAATCATAATACAACCCTAAATCCTTACAGATACTATGATTTATATGGGTAAGTACTTCGTGATACGCCTTATAAGTAGGCGATAGTTCAATCATATTTGAAATGAAAATATCATTATAACCGCAATCTTGTAACCGTTTCATAAATTGCCTCTTTGATACAAACGCAGGGTGGTATTTGTAGAGTAAGCTATTTTGCATCTTAACCCCACGTTTTGTCTGCTGTTTGAGGGCTTCGTATGTTTCTTCTGATGCATCCACATACTTACGTAACTGTGCCTCCATTTTACTTGTCATTTGCTCTAGACTTGGCTTAGGTAATTTATACATCACATAGCTACTCAGCTTCATCATGAAAGGCATCTTGATCTCTACCTGATCCCAAAACGCTATGATGTTTTCATAGGCTTCTTGCTGTTCTGGTGTTTCTATCTGAATTTGAAGATAAGGCATAAAATGATTTATAAAGAAATAACCATAAGCCCCTGGTATCATGTCTTGGATTGCCTGCCCAATCGTCTTATAATCCAATTCCTTATAAAACTTGTCTACATCATGATTTTGTATAAATGCTTTCAGTGCTTCTACTTCTTGTTTAGATGCTTCCAATTGCGTGCTTTTTTCTTCATAGATATTTTCTAATAGCACTTTATTTTTGTCTTCCAGTAGCTCCTTGATAGCTTTAATGCTAATACCTAGCTTACGATAAATCGCAATTTCTTTTAAAATTAGGATATCCTGTTCACTATAATTTCTATAGCCATTTTCACCCTTGGCTACCTCTAACAGTCCAGCCTCCTCGTAATACTTGATTGCACGTTTACTCAATTCAACTTGTTTGATAACCTCATTAATCTGCATCATCATTTCCTCCTTGATGTCATTCTAGCCCTTAATATACAGGTGTCCGTAACGTACAGGTCAAGTATTTTCTTAAAAGTGCCTCGCTTGCATCCTTTGGCAATTTCTTTGCATTCTCTAGAAAGAATCGGCTGTTAGTCGCCTCTTCTTGATTGTAGATAAACCCTTCACCAGCCCCTACTTCTCTTGCCACTTCATCAAATAGGTCACACATCACATCTATGCCTTGCCAGAGTGCATCCTGCTCTGTAGTAGTATAAGTAGCCTTGTACGCTTGCCACCATTTTTCTGGTAGGTAGCTCTGGATGTACTTCCCACTCTTGCCTATACTCACGTTATAGTTTGTACTATTCCCTACATACCATGCGAGCATTTGTAGGAGTTGTGGGCGTATAGGATTTCCTAGCATATCCATTACATAGAGTACTTCCTCACGCCACATCCCTTTCGCTACATTATTCAGGCACCACCAAAACTCATTGCAGCAATGTCTGTAGTCTACTTCTGTAGGTCGTGTGACCCAGTAATCTTCATCGGTAGCTGGTGGTATCTGTGGGAGTACCTGATCTTTATCTAAGAGAATGGTCGTCAGCTTATCTTCTACTACTTGGCTTCTGCAAAGTTCTAGTGTCTGTAGATGGAGGTCGATGCGATTGCCATCTGCAAGCTGCATCAAGTACCCATAGCAGTTATCTAAGTCAGCGACGTCACCTTTCTCGGCATCCATCGCTTCTGGGCACTGCATATAAAGCCTTTCACCAAATACATCTAGCCACTCGCGGTCTTCTCTAAAAGACTTAGTCTCTGTCACCATATAGACCACATCATAGTCTTGGAAAATATCTGGTGTAACATTGGGATTCGTTCTTGAACCATTCAAATAAACACCGCGTATGCGTTCGTCATCTCTCGCAATACTTAAGATTAAGTCTAGCATTTCCTCTGTTTGTCTCATGCCTGTCCTCCTAAAGTTGTCGTATCATTGCAATGTCACATCGGCTACATACTTCACCATCTCTATCTTCTACGAAGCCGTATTTTTCATACAGTGGCAGTGCCTTACTAAGCTTCGAGCTTGTCTGTAAAAGCATTTCTTTGAAGCCTAGTGCTCTCGCCGCATCCAGAGCATTGTCCATCAGCTGCTTCCCTATTTTCTTTCCTTGATATTCAGGATAGAGATACATCTTTCTCAGTTCGCACTGTGTATCAGATAATTTATAGACGCCTACTGAACCAATAAGTCTGCCCGCGTCTTCTACCACTTGGAACCATCCACCATTGTGGAAATAATAAGCCTCTACATTGCTCACATCTAAGTCTGCACCGTCTACTTCTAACTGTAAGCCATGTACGCCTAATGCCACCTCTATAAGTTCTAGTAATGCTGCTGCATCTTCTTTACGTCCCTCTCGGTAATGCATCATATCGCCCACCTCTCCTTACGCTTATGTATCTGTATTTTTTATTCAATCTACTCCATGCTACTCATCATTTACTTGTATTATACTTCTTTTTTAGTTTGAAGCCTATAAAACATCTTACTTTTCTTAAGCTCAACCTTATTAGACTTCCATCTAAAGTTTTATTCGACTTTAATCTAAGTTTATTTTACAATCTAGTTAGGTAACTATCGAAAGGGGATTTTAAATGAATATCTTAACTACTTATAAAGATTTAAAAGGGGAACATCAATATTGGAAGCTTTTTATCGCTTCTGTCATTAGTCGCTTCGGCGATTCTATCGATGCCATTGCCTTTAGTTGGATGGCTTATGAAATCACAGGGTCTGCTACATGGCTTGCGATTATTATGGGGGTTAATGCTCTTCCTTCTATACTCTTCCAGCCTTTTGCCGGGGTTCTTGTGGAGCGTATGTCAAAGAAAGCTTTAATGGTATGGACAGATATCGGACGTGGTGTCATGGTCCTTATCACTGCACTCCTTCTCTTAGCTGGCCACCTATCACCTTGGCTTCTTATGCTCTTTACCTTTATCAACTCCACTTTAGAAGCCTTCAGACTTCCAGCTGGTATGGCAGCTTATCCTGAGATTGTACCGAAGGAGAAGTACACCCTTGCCACATCTCTTAGCCAATCTATTTCTCAAGTCGCTCAGCTTGTTGGTATGGGGCTTGCAGGCTTTATTATCGCTTGTATTGGCACTAGTGGTGCTATGGTCATTGATGCACTGACTTTCTTTGCTTCTGGTATCATCCTAAGCTTCCTTCGCTTATCAAAGCCTGCGAAGTCTGATGCAAGATTCAGCGCTTCTACATATATGAAAGATTTAAAAGAAGGATTTGGCTATCTCAAAAGCCGTACGATTGTTTTTATTTTATGTATGCTAGGTATTTTAATGAATGTTGTTCTTGTTCCTCTAAGTACATTCCAAGCGGCATATATTAACGAAAGCCTAAAATTAGATGCATCTGCATTATCTGCTTCTAGCATTGCTATGCTTTTAGGCCTTTCTATAGGCTCTTACTTCTTTCCTATCATTAGCAAGAAATTTTCACATTACCTACTATTCATAAGTAGTTGGGCTGGACTTGTGATTGCTTATTTTGCCTTATCTTTCGTATCCCACAGATTGCCACTTGCCCTTGTATGGCTATTACCTATCCTCATTATGTTCTTGTTTGGTATCTTAGCGTCCCTATTAGGCGTTATTGTTTCGGTCGCTTTCATGCAGCATGTAGAAGAACAATACTTAGCACGTGTAGGTAGTATTTTCAATGCCCTTACTATGTCTGCTACACCTGTAGCCTCTTTCCTTTTGGCTGGCACCGCAACCTTTTTAAATGTTAATCAAATCTTTTTCTTTATAGCAATTGGTGGTATGCTTATCTTAATTCCTATGTTTTTAAATAGGACACTAAGACAACTATAGAGGTGAATCCATTGAACAACATCGTTTAC
>JBOGBZ010000044.1:0-9012 GCA_051656485.1 Cellulosilyticaceae bacterium | reverse complement strand
GTGTCTCAGTCCCAGTGTGGCCGTTCACCCTCTCAGGCCGGCTATGGATCGTGGCCTTGGTGAGCTGTTATCTCACCAACTAGCTAATCCAACGCGGGTCCATCCTATGCCGATAAATCTTTGCTAATGAGTTCATGCGAACTCATTAGGTCATGCGGTATTAGCGTTCGTTTCCAAACGTTATCCCCCTGCATAGGGTAGGTTACCCACGCGTTACTCACCCGTCCGCCACTAACTTTGGGAGCAAGCTCCCTCAGTCCGTTCGACTTGCATGTGTTAAGCACGCCGCCAGCGTTCATCCTGAGCCAGGATCAAACTCTCGTTAAAAAGTTTGTCATCTGACAATAATTTTTGTGCTATTAGTTAGCACTGACTCATCACTTAAAGTGATATATGAATCGACTGGTCTATTGGTTGTTATTTTATTTTCAAAGTTCATTTTGTGTGCGTCATCTCCTGACGACTTTTATAATTATACTCTTTTTACGACATAAGTCAACACCTTTTTTTAAAATTAATTTACTTTATTTTTCTCATCCCCCTCTACAATCACTTCTATCCCTTGATACCACTGACTTTTATACCAACTCTTTTCTTCTTGTTTTCTTTCTCTACTCACGCAATCCTTCGATTTTATTGTAGATACGCTGTCTTTTCACTCCTTTTATGTAAAAGAGAAAGAGGTAGCCCCTATGGAGCGACCTCTTCTAGTTTCTCTTGTAACCCTTTGAATTGTCTTGTATTTGCTCCTACTATTTTATTGCCTCCTAAATGGGTCTTGTAGAACTGATTGTCATAAGGATAGAACACTGCTTCTTTTACTTTTTCATTAAGTAATGTGTATCTAAACGCTACTACTTCATTTTCTGTTTCTTCTATACTTTCATCTTTAAGTTCTGTATCTGACTTAATACCTATGAGCGCTGCATACACATCTTTGAAGCGTTCTTCATCTACTTCTTTTCCATTTATAAAGTAAGTACACTTCATCTGTGTCTCTGTCTCCGCTGCATTGGTTCCCTCTTCTACTTTTGCCTTTTCTACTTGTATTTCTTCTCTTTGTATAGCTAATTGATAACTCTTGCCACCTATTTCTACTGCTACTTCACTTACTTCATTAATAGAAGGGATGCATACATACTTCTCACTTAACTCAAATACATCGAGTTTTGCTACAAGTTCTTCTATAAAAGCATCCTTCATCGTATACACTGCGGTTTCTCCTTCTATCATAAAGTAACGTGTACCTTCTTTATAAGGATCCCCCCACTTATAAGTCTTCGTTTGATGCGTAGGGTTTTCATTTGTATCTAGCTCTGTATAACTTACTTCTATAGTAAAGCTAGGTGTATCTAGACCATACTGACTGGTATCTACGGCATGATCTTCTATAAAGCCATCCACAGTTAACATCGGAAGTGCACTTATGACTTCACTGTACTTATTACCATCCATTAGGAGCGGTTCTGCATTGGGTGCAAGGAGTATCGCCTCTCCTTCTAACTTCATCTGATAAGTCTCCATCCCATCACCACTGATTGTTAACGCTGTCAGCGTATCTTTTGGTATCGTCCCTACCGTCTTTTCTCTGTAATCTTCAAAATAAGGGGATGCATCTTGGAAGGTATAGCTATCTACAAGATAAACCTTATCTGGATCTGCTTCTCGCATCACATAGTAACTGCCTTCATCAGGTGTCTTATTTCCTATAACAAGGGTTTCAACTTGGTCTTCTTTTGTAGTGTATGTAAGGGTCATCATCGGTGCATTAAGTCCAAAGCTTTCCAAATCCCCATTTTCTATGGTTCGACTTGCTGAGATACCCAGGATGCGTTCGCCCATGGTATTGATAGTATCCTGTCTAAGCACTAGCCCTTCACCACCTTCTACCTTCCATGTGTAGTAGGTCACACTTTCTTCTTCCTCTGTGGCCTCAGTCTTTTCCTCTACTGGCATGAGCGTTACTTGATTTTCACCACTGGCTATATCGATACTTTTCATAGCCTTTTCTTCGAATCCTATCACTTGATCCACTTGTTGTACTGCTATTTCTTCTTGGTCCTTTGGTGCATTCGTTGCTTGTAGTACCCCATACCTACCTACCAATACGACAAGTACGATGCTTAATCCTATCAACTGTTTCTTTTGGTTCATTAGAGATTTCTCCTTCTAAGCCATGTCACAAGTCCTAATACACCCGCTATAAGTGGTAGTCCTATAAGGGCAGTGCCTGCAAATATAAGTACTTGTGACCCTGTCATTGTCGATAGCACATAATTCGTTGGTGCTTTTGGTGGTATGGTAAGATTCTCTTCTTCTCCACTGAGCCAGTCTATACTATTCATCACAAAGCCCATATTACCCGTAGCTGCTGTATTAATTTGTGTAGTATCGAGTAACCCTGTATTTGCAATCGCAATGATTCGTGTCTCTACCTGCTCATTATTGCCATTGGTATGTGTCTCCGCAACACTATACGCCAGTGAAAGTGGCCCACTTATGTCCGTCCCTTCTTTTTCAATACCATTTGTGCTCGTTATATCTTTTAACCATGAATCCTCTGAGGTGGTAAGTAGGGGATGCATCACTAAAGAACTTCTTTTGTTCGTTGCTTCCTTTATACTAGATGCTAACGGCATTGCAATCGGCAATTTATTTTGAATAAGTGCTGTCGTAATCGTATGCGTCGCAATATTAGGTAGTACTACCGTTGGATAAGGCGATACCATATGATTATTGCTGCCCTCTACCACTACCCCAGTCTGCGTTTCTAGTCCATAGTAAGCAAGAATCTCCTCAAAGTTCGGTAATTCTGGTGTATCTGGGTCTGTAAAGATCATCGCCTTGCCACCGGCTTCTAAGAAAGCAATCACTTTATCTTTCTCTTCTTCGGAAAAATCAATATGAGGAGAATAAATCATCACGATACTTTCAGCTGGATTTCCTAGGTCTTCTGTCATAAGTTGCACCGGCTGTACCGTATAATTTTTTTTTTCCAACTCTGCTATCAATCCTTTAGGCACATCGTACTCCATGTGATTTTGTGTATAGTACACTGTCTTTTCAACATCACTGGTTACATATTCTATGGCATTTGTCACGCGCTCCTCTAATGCGATGGATTCTACCTGTGGTCCATAGTAAGGGTCAAAACTAATGTTAAGTAGCTCCCGCGCTAAGATGAGCTTGTACTTGCCTGTCACCGTATTTTCTACAATGATAGACCCATTGGCAATCTGTGCCCCTTCGCCAACCTCCATATACTGCTGTGCAAATTGCGGATATAATACAGGATCTTTATACACCACGTTCACTTGTTCCGTCGTCTTCTCATATTGCTTCAGTATATCTCTAAAGTTAGTGTTCTCCATCCCCGTCTCTTCGATAACGTAAATATCTACGGAGTCTTGTAAGGTAGCTAATGTACCTACTGTCTTTTCTGAAATAGAGAAGAATTTTTCTTCTGTTAAATCAATGTTTACGTCCAATGCAGCCGCCATCATATTGAGTACAATTAAGATGGCCATCACCACAGCAGTCATCGCTGCCGAGTAACTCCCGTAGCGTATTTTCTTGTCTTTCCAATCTATCTTCTTAGGTGTTATTTTTTTCATGGCCCCCTCCTAATTCCAACGACGTTTTTCGGTCACTTGTACCGTTACAAAAATACAAATGATGATAAAAGATAAATAGTACACAATGGCTCCAAGGTCTAAAAGTCCTCTCGAGAAGCCTTCGTATCGATTAAAAAGAGAAAGCCACTGAAGTACCTTCGTAGGTAGCCCATCAAAAAGTGCCCCATTAGCAAAAAATGTCCCTACAACACCTACACCTCCTAGTAAAATAACACCCATAGAAATGATGCGTTGTTTGGTAAGTCCATAAAAAAGAAGCCCTACCATCCCAATAAGTACCAACATAAACATCAAGGAACTCAGTCTCTCTTTGGGTACCACTGTCACAAGACTATCCATAAAGAAAAGGATAAAAAAGGTGCCTATGGTACCAATGGCTGCTACAATTTGGTTTTCACATAAACTAGAAATCAAAAGTCCTATGGCTATAAGGGATGCCCCCATCAAGAAAAAGCCTATGTATGCTCCCATAATCTTTCCTACCGGTACATTCCCTACCCACATTAAAAGCAAGGGGTGAATCATGGTCACGACCAAGGTGATTCCGTATAAAGCCGTAGCCGCTATGTACTTACCTACCACAATATCCGTAGCCGTCACAGGTGCTGTCAGCAAAAGCTGATCCGTCTTATTCTTACGCTCATCTGCCATGAGCTTCATTGTAATAATCGGTATACCAAACACAAGAATATTGGTCATCGCACCTATCACATAGGTATAATCACCATTTTGGCTAAGCACATTATAAAAAGTGAAATAAAGTCCAAACATAAATAAGAAAAATCCTATAAACACATAACCAATAGGCGATGAAAAATACGACCTAAGTTCTTTCTCTGTAATGGTTAACATGAAGCGTCCTCCCTTTCTTCTACACAGTCTTCTGCCATCACTGCCTGTACTTCCTCTCCTGATGTCACTTGCAAGAAGATATCCTCTAACGAAATATCTAGAGACTTCATCATCAGAAGTGGGGTATTCTGTGTACTACATATCCTAAATACAATTTCTCTTATGTCTGCTCCATCTTCCGCTTCTACAATCATATCCATCGTTCCTGCTTCTTTCTGACGGTCTACTGTGACACTTGCTATCGCTGCATCCTCTAAGAGCACTTCTTGTAAGTCTCCACATGCTTCCTTCACGCGAATCACAAGCTTTGAAGTACCTGAAAGCCTCCTGCTAAGACCATCTGGCGTATCACTTGCTACGATATCCCCTTTATTCATAATCATCACTCGGTCACACACTGCGCTTACCTCAGATAAAATGTGTGAGCTAAGTATAATGGTATGGGTCTTACTCAAGTCTTTCACAAGATTTCTAATCTCTATCATCTGCTTTGGATCAAGCCCAACCGTTGGCTCGTCCAAAATCAAAACCTCTGGGGCGCCGATAAGTGCCTGTGCAAGCCCTATACGCTGCTTATACCCTTTAGATAAGTTTTTGATAAGACGTCCTGCTACCCCTGTGATTTGTACAGTCTCCATAATCTCATCCAAGTGGGCATCCATCGTCTTCTTGTCCACCTTTTTAAGTTTCGCCACAAACCTTAGATACTCCATAGCTGTCATATCCATATAAATAGGTGGTAACTCTGGCAAATACCCGATATGCTTCTTCGCCTCCGTAGGGTTCTCTAAAATGTCAATGCCATTAATCTTGATTTCCCCCTCTGTTGCCGAGAGATAACCCGTAAGCATATTCATCGTTGTGGACTTCCCCGCTCCATTAGGTCCTAGAAAACCTAATATCTCTCCTGCCTCTACCTTAAAAGAAATATCATTTACTGCTAAATGCTTGCCGTATTGTTTTGTTAAGCCTTTGACTTCAATCAATTTCATCATCCTCCTAAGTTTGTTTCTTGTGTTATAATACGGTTTATTATTATACTCATTATTAAATATTTAAAAATATTATTTAGAGAGTTTTTGAATTTCTAAAACAAACTTTGAATACACTTTTTACTTTTTATGAAATATTTTTAAACTTAAGTTTATTTATTTTTTATATTTCCAAATTACTGGGTTCTTAGGCGTCTATGGCGTTTTATTTTATTCACATTCCGTTTATTTTTGGGCACAAAAAAACACAGATTGCTCTGTGATTTTCTTTGTGACATATTATTTATAAATTTGTCCCCTATTCCCAATATCCAACACGAGAATAACCAGCACTTCATTTTTCATCTTATAAATGATTCTATAATCCCCTACACGCAATCGATATTCATCCACACCACCTGTAAGCTTTTTGATATCCCCTTCTGGCAATTTATAGATTGCCTTAAACAACCTAATTTGTTGATTCTTAGGTTGCTTTTTCAGAAACTTTAATGCTGTCTTTGATAGTTCAATCTTGTATATCATTAATATCTAATCCCAACTCTCCGAGTGCTTGTTCAAAACCTATAAACTCATCTTCTGATTCTATCTTTTTTGCTTGCGCTATTAATATTTCATCATCATCTTCTTCTTGCTCAATAAGTTCTTGTATGTCTTTAAGAATCTTTAGGACAAAAACAGCCTTACTATCAGGAAGTGCTTCTATCATTTTAATTGCTTCTAGTTTTTCTCCACTCATTTCATCACCTCTTTTAAAGATTGTGTTATTTACTATATTATATACCAAATTCCTTGTTTCATAAACCTTATTTATTACCTCTGTAGCTGTATTATTAATTATCTCAAACAATTGTCCTACAACAATGTAACTCGTTGCTTTGTTGCATCTAGCTTCACCTCAGACCCTATTGGTAATGTATACATCGGATGTGTATGGCTACAATCAAAGTCTGCTAAAAACGGTATTTTTCGCCCATTCATTACTTCTAATAGTACCTCGTAAGGCTTACGCCCTGTATTCCCATCCTTGAAAAGCTCATGTTTACCTAATATAATTCCAGACACCCTATCGAGTACACCTGACACCTTCAAAAGGGAAAAGCTTCTTTCAATAGTAGCTATATCTTTCAATGAATCTTCTATAAAGAGAACATCTCCTTCTCTTATTTCAGGCATATAGTCACTTCCCCAGATGCCTTGCATCGTATCTAGATTTCCACCTATGAGTCTACCTTGTACGACTCCTTCATGCACAGTAATCAATCGGTTAGGGTATTGAACCTTTTCTCTCATCTGCTCCTCCCAGTTAATCATCTCATCTGTCCAAACTTGAGGTGGGGTTAGTTCATGCGGGAACACTGTATGCGCCATAAGTAGCTCTTTAAAATAAGTATACGTCATGGATACAAATGGCTCTAATTCTCCAAAGGATGCAACCAATGCCGGACCATAGAAAGTATGCACTCCCGTCTTGTTATAGATAGCAAGAAGTATAGCTGTCACATCAGAGTACCCTATAATAATCTTTGGATTCTGCTCAAATGCCTCGTAATCTATATAAGGCAAGAGAGAATTTGAATTCATCCCGCCTATCGTTGACATGATACACTTAATTTCAGGATCTCTTATAAGTGCATTGAGCTCATTCGCTCTTTCTTGTATCGTTCCAGACCTATAAAAATCTTGTTTTCCAGTCAACCTTCCAAAAACAATCTCAAAGCCCTTTGATTCTAAAAATGCAACTGCACGCTTAAATCTAACTGGGCAATGATACGTAATAGGTGATGATGGTGAGAAGATACCAATCTTATCTCCTGGTTGTAGTTTTAATAATTGTTTCATATCGTCCTCCTTAAATCATCTCTTCCACTCTTTTTAATAAGTGTGGCTGGATAAGAGGATACGTCCATTCTATAGGCAACTCCTCAAACAACTCTATTTTTTCTATTTCCAGCGCTGGTAACTCTCCAAACTCATGAATCTCTGCAAAGTAAAGCATGCCAAAAGTTTCTGATGTCTCTCTGCCAACTGAGTACACACAGACAGGCTTTAGATCAAATATGACTGCTCCCGTTTCTTCCCACAGTTCTCTCTTTGCAGCATCATGAATATTTTCTCCTACTTCTCTATGCCCACCTGGGCACTCATATGTGCTACGGTCTTTGTGTTTACAGAACACCCACTTACCTTGATGTCTCGATATAATGACCGCATACTTTAATAAGTCATGTTCTATACTTTCATAAAATTTAACCTTCATCTTCTTTTGTTTCCTCCTCTTTTGTCAATTCCGCAAACTGATGATGGAAAAAACTAATCATCTCATTCACCGCATCCATATCATAATAATTCTTCTGCTTCAATTCAATAGCTCCTCTTAAATTCCCGAAGTAATGTCCTATGCGATAAAACAACATCCTATCTGCATCAACTTCATCCTCTATCTCTTTCAAACGATTATTAAAACGCATTTGTATAAAACTACTTTCTTCTTCTATATCACAATACTTTGCACTTTCAATATCAATTAAATAGGCATTATTTTGTTTGTCTACAATAACGTGATTAGGTCCCAGCTCCCCATGAATAAATGTATACACTGAACGCTTAGGTAATTTTTTACTTAATCTAGTTACTTGTTCTTTTGCCCTTACATACAGCTCCTTATGCGCCTCATCATTATCTATGAGATATTGGCAATCTTCCATCAGGTTATCTAGTGAAAAGGCTACAATGTCAAACTGCTCATCTTGCAATCTATCTGCTTGACCTACTTTTGTACTTTTAATTTGGTGTAACTTATGAATATTGCTTGCCAGTGACACTAGCACCGCAGGTAACCTGTCCTGTTCCTTTGCAATGAGCTCATCCATATCTATCCCTTCAATATATTCTACAAATGCATAGTCATAGCTTTGTACTTTTCTACTTCTATCCATAAAATAAAGCTTCGGTGTCAATACACCCTTTTCTATCATCATTCTATTATTTTCTTCAAATAAGGTGGCACTACTGGAGCGAAATACTGTTTTTTCACTATCATACTCAAAGTAAGTAGTCTCTTCACTCCATTGATATAGAATAAAGGAAAACCCATTTTCACACTTTGCTAGATACACGTACTTTTGAGCTCCTCCAAGTAACCGTTCTAGTGATGTTATCACATACTCTTCTCCAAAAACTTTCTTTATTTTTTGTTGGATAAATTCTTTCACCCAATCCCCTCCTTCTACACTAAGAAGTAATCATCTGCTCCGCTTGTTCTTTCGTAAACCAGCTAAAGTCTATGGTTCCATTACTTAATCTTAGTTCACCCAAAATATACTTATACCCCATAAATAGGTTATCCAACACCTTGCTCCTACAGCACCTTATGCCATCTTACCTCCACAGCGTCTAAAGCCTCTATCCTATGCTTACGTCCCTCCAAGGTATATCCCTGATAGTGGTAAAAATCACTAGCTTTTTTATTAGCTTCGAAAGTCCATAGGATTATTTCTTGATGCCCCCTCTTTATGGCTTCCTCTTCACAA
>JBOGBZ010000043.1:0-11728 GCA_051656485.1 Cellulosilyticaceae bacterium | reverse complement strand
TTTTATAACTAAGGAGGTCTAGTATGCACTGGCTACTATTCATATTGTTTTTTATTTTTGAAGGGCTTTACTTACTTCTCCCACTTTTTTTAATCAAACCAAAGAAAGTGGATTCACTCACATCCTTACACTTAAAGGACCTTCCTGAAGAAGGTATGTCCGTTCTTATCCCCGCTTATAATGAAAAAGAAGTCATCTACAAATGCGTGGATAGTATTATTCAAGCCAATTATTCTAATTACGAGATTATTATTATTAATGATGGTTCCACTGATTCAACGCTAGATATCTTAAAAGAACATTTTCAACTTTATCCAATCACTCGCTCTTGTGCAGGTCAATTAACTTATCAGCCTGTAAAAGCCGTTTATCAATCCCAAGTGGTATCCAATGTCATTGTCATCGATAAGTACAACGGCGGCAAAGCAGACTCTTTAAATGCAGGCATTGATTACAGTTCAAAAGAAGTGATGATTACACTAGATGCAGACAGCATGATCGAGAAGGATTCTCTCAAGTACATCAATCAATCTTTCGAAGACCCACATGTTATTGGTGTAGGCGGCATGGTACATATCGTTCAAGGTTTTAATCCTACGCCTGAGGGCTATAAGTTAAAAAACAAGCGTTTACCTGCCCTTGTTCATCACCAAATTACTCAATACCTAAAAGGTTTTTATCTGAATAAATATACCCAATCTCATTTTAATGCTATTACAGTTATTGCTGGTGCTTTTGGTGCCTTTAAAAAAGATGTGCTTTTCACCGTCAATGGCTTTAGACAAACCGTGGGTGAAGATATGGACATCACCTTAAAAATCCAAAAATATATGCACCAACATAAAGCGCAAAAGCTGAAGATGCGTTTTACTCCTCAAGCCATCTGCTACACACAGTGTCCTAGTGATATGAACAACCTACTCCACCAAAGATTCAGATGGCAACGTGCTTTCATTGACTGCGTCTTCTGCTACTGGGATGATTTATTCACCAATTTAAGTACAGCTACTTCTTTATATCTCTTATTTGATAGTTTAATACTTGGTACAATCGGTGCATTTTTTGCTATTACTTGGGCATCTGTCATCTTACTATCACCTGGTGACAATTGGACCTTTGTGGTACTTCTCTTCGTATTCACTTCTATTCTTTCTGTATTGCAAAACCTATGTAGCATTATCATTATGCGACGCTTCAATCAGAAATACTCTCTAGAAGGTGCACTACGTCTTATCCTTTTTGGCATTTTTGATGTGGCTACCTTTAGACTACTAGGTATTCTCTATGCAACACTCGGTAGCTGTAGCTACTTCTGGAATACTCATGGTTGGAAAAAAATCACCCGTGTAGAATTCCAAGAAGAAGCTGTGGCCTAACCAAAAAGACGTGCACATCATCCACTTTAGATTATGTACACGTCTTTTTTATTCGATCTCTTCATTTACACTAGGTTTGTTCGTTCTTAAGCGTAGCCAAATCACATAGGCTACCATACAGCCTATACCTGCTGTAATCAATTGGGTGACGGAGAAAGTAATCTTTGCTGTCTCCATGAGTACCTTTAGTTTCTCCGCTGGCACTTTGATATCCCCCCCATAAAGTGGTAAGAGGACGAGGACGATCGAACTTCCCATAAATGCTGCTTTCAGCGCTGTGCCAATCCCCATACCTACGGCTACCCTTTGCTGCTCCTTCATTTTGCCACATCGTATTTTTTTCTGTACCACCCATATACTTACTGCGAGCAAAACATTCCCCATCATTATACATGGTATTACAAGTGGTATCCCCATCATTATAGGTGATGGTGCTATCAGAAAAGCTGTCATTGGTGTCAGCATACCTAGCAACACCCCGCTACCTAATCCTATCATCAATACTGCCAGTACAATGGCTATATTAATAATAGGCCCTGTAATATACACTGAAACATTCTTCATAAACTGACTTGCGATGCAGATAGCTAATAAAAGCCCTGTCTGTGCAATGACCTTTGTCGAAAACTTCATGTCCACTCCCCCTTTTTATACCATTATATAAAAATAACCCGCTTATTCCAACTTATTTATCAGAATTTAGCAGGTTATTTCTTTATTTTGTTATTGTTGTTTTTTCGTTCGTTCGATTGCTAACTTGATTTTCTCTTGAACATACGCATAGCTATTGGCATCATGTGTCTTTGTGCATCCCATACAGCTTTTAATGCCCGATTCCAGATAGGTAAAGTTCCCACCACAGTCATCACCCAACATATAAAGTGGACAATAGCAAAACATACAGTTGAACTCATCTACATTTTCCATCTTGTGGCAAGGAAAATACTTACACGCTTTATTTTGAAACTTCTTATAGCCTTCCATCTAGTTACCTCCTAAGTTGTTGTGTCTTCTTATTGTACCTTAAACCATTAACTTTAGCACTCTTTCCCTTACTATTTTTTCTACTCAACTTGAACATTTTATGCTACAATAGCTAAAGATTTTTATACATACATCGTATCCTTGGAGGCATTTATGAAACATACTTCGATTTTTTCTTTTCCCTCATGCTTCATTAGCACATTGTTTTCATTCCTTTCATGGCTTAGAACACAGCCAATCTTAGGGGTTGCTACTTTTGTCACATTACTCACAACCTTTATCATTCCTATTGATAAAAGTTATATCGATTATATTGATTTCAAGACACTGGCTTGTTTATTTACCACCCTTGCAGTGGTTGCCGCTTTCAAGCATATCTATGTATTTGAACAGCTAGGGCAAAAAATCGTCCTGCATTGCAACAACCTTCGTAAGACTGTGCTGACCCTTGTGTTCATTACTTTCTTTGGTTCTATGCTCCTCGCAAATGATATGGCGCTCCTTACTTTTTTGCCACTGAGCTACTATGTTCTCAGTAGTACAAATAAAAAACATGTGATGGCTTTTACTTTTATTATGCAAAATATCGCTGCCAACTTAGGTGGGATGATTACACCTTTTGGTAATCCTCAAAACCTTTATTTGTACTCGTATTATCACATCAGCAACAAAGCTTTTTTGGAGACCATGTGGCTGCCATTTGCTACGGCTACGCTACTCATTGTCCTTTGTTGTCTATGGGTGAAGCCAGAACCTGTGCAATTAGAAGATACAAAGACTTACCCTGTACATAAGAAACGTTTGCTTCTCTATAGTATTTTATTTTTATTAGCCATTCTTATTGTATTTCGCGTATTACCCTATGTCCTCGGCACACTGGTTATTACAGCTATTTTACTTTATATGGATGCAAAAGCTCTAAAAGAAGTGAATTATGGCTTGCTCCTGACATTCTTTGTATTCTTTATCTTTGCAGGTAATATGTCTCGTATTGATGTGATTCGTACCTCCCTTGAGACTATCTTGCCACTTAACCCACTGCTTCTAGGCATTTTGTCTTGCCAGTTTATGAGTAATGTCCCAAGTGCTATTTTGCTCTCTCATTTTACTTCCGACTATGCAAGTCTTCTGTTGGCAGTGAATATCGGTGGACTCGGTACACTGATCGCTTCCCTTGCAAGCCTTATTACCTTTAATACCTTTAAAGAGCATGCACCTCTTGAAATCAAAAAATATCTGATGTCTTTTACACTTTTAAATCTACTGTTTCTTATTGTTTTATATAGCTCCTGTCTACTCTTTCGCTCATAGAAATATTGAAACAAGTCATAAAAAGTGTTATACTGCAAACAATAAACTTAACAAAATGCAAAAGAGCTTGAAATCAGGCTCTTTTTTGTTGCATACAGAAAGGTATTCCCATGATAAAAGCAGAAAACTTATCGTATTCATTCCCCCAAAAAGACTTATATCACAACGTTTCTTTCACATTAGAAGAAGGCCAGCACTGTGCCTTTATCGGTGTAAGCGGTAGTGGTAAGACAACGCTTATAGATCTTATTCTTCGTCCTGATGACCACATGTTTGAAGGTAAACTAGACATTGCGCCACATTGTCGTATGGGCTATGTAAGCCAATTCTCAGAAGTATCTTCTGCAACTGAGATGACCGTATTTGATTATATCGCTGAAAAATTTGTATCGCTTCAAAATGAGATTGATGCACTTTGTGAGGCCATGGGTACTGCAGAAGATATCGAACCTCTACTTGAACAATACCAAGAAGCTCTAGATGCTTTTGAAGCAATCGGTGGTGATGCTTATGAAAGCAACATTACTAAAAAACTCAATCTAGCTAACCTTGGTAAACATGCCGATCTCAAGCTTACTGAACTTAGTGGTGGGGAATTTAAGCTTGTCCAAGTCATCAGAGAAATGCTTAATAGCCCTGATCTACTCGTTATGGATGAGCCAGATGTCTTCCTAGACTTTACAAACCTCAATGCACTGAAGAACCTGATTAATGCTCATAAAGGTACACTTCTTGTGATTACACACAATCGCTACCTGCTCACTCATGCTTTCAATAAGATTCTTCATCTTGAAAACAAAGATATCCAAGAATTCGATGGTAGATACCTCGACTACAACTTCTCTCTTTTAGAAACAAAAGTTGAGTTACAAGAGCTTTCAGCTGCTGATACAGAAGAAATCGAAAGAAATAATAAACTTATCGAAAGACTTCGTGAAGAAGCGACTCATACAGGGGATCCATCTAAAGGAAAATCGCTAAAAGCTAGAGTGAAAATCCAAGAGCGCTTAGAAGCACGCCGTATCAAAGCACCATTTTTAGCGATTAAAGAGCCTGCACTTTCTTTCCCTGCTGAAAATGTATCTGAAGAGGGTATGGTTCTCCAAGTTACCGATTATGGTGTAACCTTTGATGAAGTCCTCTTAGAAAATGTAAACTTTGAAGTGGGCCCTACTGAGAAAATCGCACTTATCGGTGCTAATGGTACAGGAAAGACTACACTCCTTAGAGACATCTACAAACACACAAATCCTAGTATCCAGCTAAACCCTGATACGAAAGTTTGCTACCTCTCTCAACTTCAAGGAGAAATGCTTGAGGAGTCTCAGACCGTGAAAGAATACTTCCTCGATGCAGGTTTAAAAAACGCTGAAGCAATCTTCTCTCATCTTTCACAGTATAGTTTCGAAGAAGCTATCCTTGAGCAACCTATAAGCGCTTTATCTGGTGGTGAGAAAAATATGCTTCAACTAGCAAAGATTGCTCTCACACCATCTAACCTTCTTCTTCTAGATGAGCCTACAAGCCACTTAGATACTTACTCTCAGATTGCTTTAGAGAAAGCACTTGCAAACTACGAAGGCGCAATCCTTATGATTTCTCATGACTTCTACTCTATCGTTAACTGTATGGACTACGCCCTCATCATTGATGATAAGACCATCCGTAAGATTAGTATGCGTAAATTTAGAAAGATGATTTATGCCAACCACTTTGATAAAGACTACCTAGCCATCGAGCAAAAGAAAACAGAGCTCGAAACAAAGATTGAGCTTGCACTTAAAGCCAATGATTTTGTAAAAGCAAAGACACTTTGTGAAAGTCTAGCACCTCTTATCACACAATTATAGTACACAAAAGCCCGATCATGCTTCGTCAAACGCTGCATGATCGGGCTTTCTCTCTTTATATTAAGTTTAACAAGCCTGCTCTTCCCCTGCCATCTGAAGTTGTACTTTTTTCATTTTTATGAAGTAAGTAATCATAAGTGGTACGAAAGCTGCAATCCATGCTGCTGGATCTGCAAGACATATCCCTGCAAAACCTATAAATGCTGGTAATGTATAGGCGACAACCGCACGTGCCACAAGTTCAAACACCCCTGCCATCATAGGTATGAAAGATTCTCCCATGCCTTGAAGGGCATTACGATAGATAAAAATCAAGCTTAGCGGAATGAGAAACATCGCTGCATAGTTCAATACTTGACTTGCATACCCGATGACTTCTTGACTTGGATTATCCAAGAAGAATCCTACCAGTGTTTTTCCTAGTGCTAATAAGACAGCACTGGACATAAGACTCGTCACTATGGAAAGAATGGTGATAGTTTTCACACCTTCTCGGATACGCTTATAATTACCTGCCCCTAAATTCTGTCCTACGAACGTCGCCGTAGATACCCCATAAGTAATAAGTGGCTGCATCACTAACTGAATCACCTTAGATGCTGCTGTGTATGCTGCCATAACACTTGAACCAAAGGTATTAATCGCACTTTGAAGAGTCATAATCCCCATGGCTGTAATGGAAAACTGTAATGCCATCGGTAGCCCTATGCTGAGATGGGTACGATAATAGCTACTACAGCCTTCAAAGTCTTCCTTCTTAAGTCGTAAAATTTTAAAACGTTTATAACTATAAATTAGGCATAAGACTGCTGCTAAACCTTGAGCAATATTAGTCGCATAAGCAGCTCCTGCTACACCCATTTTGAAGTTCACTATAAACACTAAGTCTAATACGATATTGACGATAGACGCTACGATCAAGAAATACAATGGCGTCTTACTATCGCCTAATGCACGTAAGATTCCCGCAGACATATTGTAAAAAGCCTGAGTGAAGATACCTGCATAAATCACCGTGATATACGCATTTGCTAAATCAAACACATTATCTGGTGTATTCATTAATTTTAAAAGAGGTGTCTTTAACATGAGCATAACAATGGTCGTTACAATCGTAATAATTACTGTAAGTGCTATATTACTGGCAATAGCTTTTTTGACCCCTTTTTCATCTTTCGCACCAAACCTTTGTGCTACCATAACGGAAAAACCACTGGTAAGCCCCAGTAAAAAACCATTTACTAGGAAAAACATAGAGCCTGTAGATCCTACTGCTGCCAATGCCTCTTCTCCTAAAAAATTCCCTACAATAATGGTATCTACCATACTGTATAGTTGCTGAAAGACATTTCCGATAAGTAATGGAATGGAAAACCATATAAATAACTTAAAAGGATTGCCTTGTGTCATGTCATTTGTCATCTTTTATAATCTCCTTATCTTTTAAACCATCCTCCATTATAGCCTATTCTTCATCTCAAGTGTACTTTTTTTACAAGACGCCTCCAAAGAAATAACCCACAAGTACTAGCACCCCATTCCACACAATAATCCCTATTGTCGAATAGCCTAAAAACTGTGTGAAATGAATCTTAAATGTACCTGCTACAAGCGATACTACCGTTCTTACACCTGGAATCACCCGCCCTATGCAACATGTCTTATTGCCATACTTCGTTACAAGTACATCTGCTTTATCCAACGACTTGCGCATTCCTTTAAATTTTTCATAGATCTTATCATAGATTTTAGGCCCTATCATACGTATAACCAAATAATAAATGACATTACCTACAATACTTCCTAGTATAGTGATTGCCAATACACTTCCTATATGTAAGCTTCCCTCTGCTGCCAAAAGTCCTACTGTTGGTAAAATCACAATAGCAGGAATGCCTGTCAAGTTTAAGCCTTCTAAGATCATAATTCCAAAAATGATTAACATTGCTGTCCACATCTTATGTACTCCTTCTTATTTTTCAACTCTTCTTCAATTCATACGTAACTAGTATATCAAATTTTTCCTTTATTAAGTACTCTTTTCTATTTTCATTTGAATCGAACGCTTCTTATTCAATAGCGTATGTATCCCTCAAATTAAGCCATACTATATTTATATGTATCCTATACGAGGTGAAATGATGAAAAATTATTTAGACAAACTTTTTATAGTCGAGGGTGCTCTCTTGGCCTTTATAGGCCTTTTATTTTTTGCAAATCCCATAGAGTCACTTCTCAATCTAACCTTTTTAATCGGTATACTTATTATTATCTCTGCCATCGCAAAAATCATTCGTAGCTTCAAAAGTTCTTCTAAACTTTATCGTTTATTAGCTAGTGGTATTGATATCATTTTTGGTCTGATGCTTATTTTGTCCCCTATTACAAGTATTGAGATGATGCTCATCTTCTATGGCATATGGTCTCTTATAAGAGGACTTCTCTCTCTACTTCTCCTTTTTCAAACCAAAGGCTTCGGGGTCAATTTCAAGTCTTTTGCTGCATTAGCTGCTATCATTATAGGCTTTATCATTATTCTGGCACCTTATATGTTGATTTTTGTAATTCCTTATATCCCTTATGTCATCGGTATGTACTTTATCTTAGTAGCTGCTATGGAAATATACTTAGGGTTACAACTCCGTAAACTCTAAGTTTCTTCTTTACAATGCAAAACCAGCCATTTATAGCACACGTCTATAAATGGCTGGTTTTATATTGTACTTGATTTATGATCGATTAAACATTCTCATGAATTCATCTTTATCACTCGCGGCATGCATAGCATCTTCTACTGCAACCTTGCCTTCATGTGCTAATTTCAAAAGGCTTGCATTAAGTGTCATCATACCATCCCTACTGCCAGTCTGCATTGTGGCATTAATCTGATGTGACTTGTTGTCACGAATCATGCTCGATACAGCATCGGTCACCACAAGCACTTCCATTGCCATACATCGTCCTTTGCCATCAGCTAGAGGCAAGAGTTGCTGGCTAATAACCCCTTTGAGTGAGCTTGCAAGCTGCATACGAATTTGAGCTTGTCCATGTGGTGGAAATACGTCTATGATACGGTTAATCGTATTGGCCGCTCCTGTGGTATGAAGTGTCCCCAATACCAAGTGTCCTGTCTCCGCCGCTGTAAGCGCCGCCGAAATGGTCTCTAGATCCCGCATCTCCCCTACTAGGATAACGTCTGGATCTTGTCTCATTGCACTCTTGATGGCATGCTCAAAAGTATCGATGTCACGTCCAACCTCTCTTTGGTGAACCACACACTCTTTGCTAGGGTGGATATACTCTATGGGATCCTCGATTGTCAGTATATGCCCTTTTCTTGATGCATTAATGGCATCTATCATCGCCGCAAGCGTCGTCGTCTTACCACTTCCTGTTGGTCCTGTCACAAGGATTAAGCCCCTTGGCTGATGGGTCAACGCCTCGATAACAGGTGGAAAATCAAAAGAACTCATGCTTGGCACCTGCGTATTGAGGATACGTATAGCCGCTGTCACACGGTCTTGCTGATGATACATATTGACCCTTTGTCGCTCCCCTGTATCCATGACATAACAAAAGTCTACATCCTTCCCACTGTCAAGCTGTGCAGCTTGCTCATCATTTAACATTTCCTTCAATATAAATACAATCTTATCAATAGGAAGCCCTACATCCACACGATGCATCTTCCCATCCTTACGAACGATAATCCCCTCTCCATCCGTAATATGAATATCTGAGCACTTCTGCTCTCTTGCAAAGTTTAATATCTTGTCTATATTTTTCATCGTTTCCCCCTATACTATCTCTGATATTTCTCATTCCCATTCCCCGTCATTTCCTTACATTAATTACTAAATGCTTCGGTATACTCAGAATTTATTTTAAATTTTCATTCTATTCTTTTTATATTAACATAATTTGACAACATTTGTCTATCTTAACCCTTCTAGCTTCCCCCTCTTTAAAAATAATAAAAATCCTTATACAACATATGTTTGCTGTACAAGGATTAGTTAACTTCTATTATTCTATGTGCTTAAAACACCAATATGCCTTACCACCTATTTGGATTAGTGAGCTTTACAACTTCATCTCCAAGCTCGCCTAATTCATCTTTATACATGGCATAGCGCATACGTGTCTCTGACTCTTTTGGTAAATGGTCAATACAAAGTTGTAAACAGTCTATGGTCTGCTGTAAGTACTGAAATATACGATCTGATTCGATGATTTCCCCTTGGTTCTCATCCTTCAATTTCTCTAGATGTTCAAGTGTACGTGCCTTTGTATCCCTATAGATAGTATCTAATTTTGACGTATATGTCTTTTCTTCCATTAGGGCTACCTACTTTCTATTGTTAGATTACCCTTATTATAAGCCTACCTACTACCAAAAGCAACCTTATGCCTCTTTTTTCATAGCTACGCCCTCTCCAATCTCATTTTTCAGATGGGAGAAGGCGTTGACATCAACCTCTACCTTACCTATTCATAAATACACGTTCTCCAAACCATACTCACCCATATAAGTCGTGCTTTTGATTCTATAAAGTTTGCATATGGTGCATTAAATGCTGTAAGACTTTCTATTTTAATATCCTTTTTGTTGATTTTGCTACAAGGTCTTTGTATCGGTATACTTTGTGTAAATGGTACTTCAAAAATCGCTTTTTCCGTCCAATCAGTAGATGAAAGTACTTTATAAGTCACTTCTACTTTTACTGTTCCTATAAGCACTAGTTTATATATTTCTTTTCCACAGCAAGTTTCTGTAACAATAATTTTGCTCTTTTTTAGATTGGTTTCTAGTTGTCTTATTTCTTTTACTTCTTTAACATCTGGTAATATTGTTGGCAACTCATATCTATATAGTATACTTCCACTTTCTCCACCTAAGAGACATGCCTCATGCCCTACTTGTTTATTGTAGCCCATACCCTTCCTCCTTCCTTGCTCTCTTTAATAAATACACGTATGCCACGCTAAGCTAATATTAAATCCAAATCTAGGTATTTCTACAATCTCTACCTCTTCACTTTCAATAATCACTTTAGCTTCTATTGCCCCATTATATGGTTCACATAGCTCTACTAGTTGATTAAATGGCTTTACAATGCCTACTTTTTGATCCTTATTTAAAATCCTAAGGGTTACTTCCACCTCAAAGGCCCCTGTTATAAGCACTTTTGTAATGGGTCTATTTTTACAAGTTGTTCCTTGTATTAATTCTTTTGATATAATTTTAACCGTTGTTTTTTTTATAGTAGCACTTTCAATAATATCTGCTGGCTTTGTTATGCCCATAAAAAAAACTTCTGCCTTATCACCTTGGCCTAATAACTCTTTTCTTTGGTCATGTTCTTTCCCTAGTTCCCAATACATCTAAACCCCTCCAGTCTCTAAAATATACATCCCTCAAATACTTCATTCTACTATTTGGGGAAAATACAAGTATTCCATACCAATTCTACTTGCAATCCAATGAAGCCGTTGCCTAGCTCTTCAATAGTGGCTTTTTGATGTTCTATTTCCAATTTACTTTCAACCATTTCATCGTAAACCTCACATAATTCGATAACTTGATTGAAAGGAAGGACATATGGAACGGTTATCACCTCTTCTGTCTGGTTAACTACTGTAGTCAATTCTAACTCAACATCGAATTGACCTACTAGCAAAACTTGGGTCAAGATATTTCCACTACAATCTTGGGTTAGCATAACTATTTTCTTTTTTATGTCCTGTTTTATTTGTTTAAATTGAGTGTTTTTAACAATTCCTCCTATATTAAAAACTGAAGTACCTACGGCTGCTTGTTCACCTTCTCCTAGAAGTTTTCCATGGTTCATCTCCCAACAACATCTCTCACAATACATCTAATCGCCTCCGATCTACAAGATACTTCATTATATGCTACTTTCTTATCATTTGTCCCTGCGCTCTTGGGGCATCGAAAAAGGCGATGGTGACTTTTACGTCACCATCGCCTTTTTCCCGTATACTAGCGCTTATCCGACTCACCAGTAAACAATTGTTCCATAGCTCATTACTTACTCTATAGTGTATGCGACTAACTTACCCATTCATCTGGTCCATCCCTTTATTTGCCAGTGTATCTGCTTTATTATTACCTTGATTATCACTATGGCCTTTGACTTTGATAAAAGTAATGTCTTTGAATCTTTTTTTCTCTTCATAAAGCAT